>NZ_JAAGPN010000118.1:0-24964 GCF_017104805.1 Paraburkholderia sp. Ac-20347
TGCCAACATGCTCACCGTAATCACTCCGGTTCTCCTGCTTGGCGTCCAAGCAGGCATTGAACATGTGGGTCAGTTTTCGATGCAAATTTCTAGTGGAAGTGGGTCAGTTTTGCACGCACCTCAACACTACGTCAACCAAGGCGGTGGCCTTTGGGACCGCATGAAGCGCATGTGGAACTGGCATCCGGGCATGGGCGACGGCAACTCGCACGCCGCGAGTTCGTTACCGCCGTCGAAAGATGGCTCGACTGATGGGGGTGCCGGGGACGTCTATCTCGATGGCAACAAAGTCGGGAAACACGTTGCCCGGACACTCTCCAGCCAGTTAGGAAGCGGGTTCTACACCGGCAGCATCGATAACAGCGTGAGTCTGCCGATGGCAGGCCTGAAGAACTGATATGCCTAATACCCTGATCCTCGGCGACTTCACGTTTCAGGACATGGAGATCCCCGAAGTCATCGGCTTCGGTGGTGATCAGAGGCTGTCGATCAAGCGGTTGCTCGGCGGCGTGCGTGTCATCGACGCGATGGGTGGCGATCCCCGGCCGATTGAGTGGTCGGGGACCTTCTTTCCGACGATCAGCGGTCAGAGCGCGCTCGATCGCGCGTTGACGCTCAAGCAAATTCAGGACGCCGCCCAGCCAATCACGCTCTCATGGGATGAGCTATATCTCACGGTCCTGATCAGGTCGTTTCTCCCGGACTACCAGTTCGCGCGCATTTCGTACCGCATTTCGTGCGAAGTACTGGAAGACCTCACGGCCCCGGTCTACACGAACGCCTCACCGAATGCCGACGACCTGATCAACGGCGACATGGACTCCATCAGTTCGCTTGTGCCATCGGTTGGTGACTCCACGTTGTCAGGACTTACATCGACGCTGCAAAGCGCGGTGAGTTCGGTTTCCACGTTCGTCGGCGCAGCGCGTAGCACGATCGCGCAAGTGCTCACGCCGTTGAACGCCGCCCGGCAGTATGTGCAGTCGCTCGTCACCGCCACAGACTCTGTGCTGTCGACGGCCGCGAGCTTCGCAAACGTCATACCGGGCGTCACGCTCTCGACGAACATTGCGAATTTCGAAGCGCAACTGAATGCGGCAACCCGCATGTCAACGCTTCAGCAATTGAATGGTCTGATGGGACGCCTCGGCAGCAACGTGACGCAGATCAATTCGAGCGTGCGTTCGATCACGGTCAGCGGGGGCAACCTCTATGACCTGGCGTCGAAGGAATATGGCGATGCATCTGCGTGGACGCAGATCGCAATCGCTAACAATCTCAGCGATCCAACTTTGAGCGGGATCTCGACTCTCGTCATTCCGCCGTATAGCACAACCACCAGCGGCGGCATCCTTAGCGCATAACCTATGACAGCATTCACTTCTCCAGTCGGGCGACAGCCTCGGGGCGCCGTCAAACTGAATGGGGAGCTGATCACTGGCTGGGTCGAGTTCGAGGTCGACAACAACACGTACTACAGCGCCGACACCTTCCGTTGCAAGTTTGCGGGAGCGAAACTGCCGACTGATCGCAACGCGGTCTGGTTTGCTGAGCAGCAGGACATGTTCGTCGAGCTCTTCATCGGCTTTCCGACGAATCCGGCCTCGTTTAGCGCCGCCGATCTTCAGAGCTTCATCTATGGCCAGGTCGATCACATCACCATCGACCCGATTTCCAATACGATCGATGTCGACGGGCGCGATCTCACGCGATTGTTCATCGATACGAAGACCACGCAGAAGTGGCCAAACCAGACGTCGAGCCAGATCGCCACGCAACTCGCCACGGCTCACGGTCTGACGGCTGCCGTCACCGCGACCACCACGCGAGTCGGGAAGTACTACGAGATCGACCACGTCAACATGTCCGACGAGCGATCGGAGTGGGACATCCTCAACTATCTCGCCGATCTCGAAGGCTTCAAGGTCTGGGTGCGCGGACAGACGCTCTACTTTCAGCCGGTCGCAGATCCGACCAAGACGACGCCTTATCCCATCGTCTATCAGGTTGCGTCGACGAGCGCTGGGCCGAAAGCCAATTTCGAGGCTGCGAAATTCACGCGCGCGCTCACGGTGTCTCGCGGCATTCAGGTAAAGATCCGCAGCTGGAACAAGAAGTATGCGAAAGGCTTCACGGTCTCCTACCCGTCGACGGTCAAAACGATCAAGGTCGGCCAGTCGGCGATCGGTGCCGGCGGCCAGATTTATTCGAAGACGGTCGCGAACCTCACACAGGATCAGGCGCTCCAGTACGCGCAAAATTGGTACAAGCAGCTCGTCGCACACGAGATGAAGTTGGAAGGTTTGGCGCTTCCCGGTGACAACGCGCTCGACGTCACATCGATGATCCAGTTGAGCGGTACCGGAACGGCGTTTGATCAGCTTTACTACCCCGACAGTATCAACCGTGCGATGTCTTTCGATGGCAGCTACGAAATGACCATCGCAGCGAAGAATCACGCACCTGACTCGACGGTGACCGCATGAGCATGGCCCGACTCGCAAACGCGATCCGGCAGCAGGCGCGAATGTCGACGGCGCACGAGACGCTGCCACGTTTCGCGACCATCAGCAGCTATGACGCCAGCAATCACGCTGTCAAGGTCATTGTCCAGCCGGTCGATCCCGAGATCGGCGAACAGGAGTCGAACTGGATGCCGCTGGGTGCGATAGGCATCGGCAATGGTTGGGGCGTCGCCGTGGGACCGCAGATCGGCGATCAGGTGCTGGTTGTCTACGAAAGCGGCGACTTCAGTTCCGGCACGATCGTCGCGCGCGTGTTCTCTGTGGCACAGAAGGCCCCGGCTGTGCCGTCCGGAGAGATCTGGGCGCTCCACTCCACTGGCTCGTTCGTCAAACTCGTCACGAGCGGCGATATCAGTGTGAATACGGTCGGCAACCTCACTGCGACGGTGGCTGGAAACATGACGTCGACAGTCAACGGAAACGCCAACGTCACTGCGACAGGAAGCGCCACGATCAAGGCCGCATCGGCGGTTCTGCAGGCTGCATCGATCAAGCTTCAGAACTCAGGCACGGCGCTTCTGAGCCTGCTCAACAGCCTCTTCTCGCAGTGGGCAGCGACGCACGTCCATTCGAACGGCAACGGCGGCGCAAATACCGGCGCGCCGACAACGTCGCCGCCGGCCAGCGGCCAAACCTCAATCGTTCAAGCTGAATGACCGTGGACATCTACCACTACTACGGCTCAGACCTTCAGGTCTCGCCGTCGGGAGACCTATTGGTTGCGGATCAGTCGACGACGGGCACTCAACGCGTCTATCGCCGCCTGCTGACGAACCCGGCTCTCTCGAACACCGCAGGCGATCCGATCGCATCTGGTGACTACACGTGGCACCCCGACTATGGCGCGGGGGTCCCTCGCAAGATCGGCTCGCCCGGGAATGTTCCAGCCACGAAAGCGCTTATCCGCGGTCAGATGCTGCTCGAGCAGGCCGTCGCGCGCAGTCCAGCACCCGTTATCGGGCTCACCCAGCAGAACGACCTCGTGAGCGCGACGATCCAGTACACGGACGCAAACACCGCTACGCCGCAGCTTCTATCGTTTGACCTGAGCCAGGAGCCTTAATGGCCACCCTCTCCTCCCAGTCGTTCGCAGCAACCGTTTCCAATTTCGCCGTTGCAGTTCAGGGGTCCGCCTCATCGCTGATTGACTTTTCGATCGGCTCGGTTCTTTTGGCAATTGCCGAAGCCGTTGGCGGCGTGGCGATGTGGCTGCAAGGCCTCATTCTTCAGGTCGCAGCCCTCACGCGCGCAGCCACGTCGAACGGTACGGACCTCGACTCGTGGTTCGCTCAGTTCGGGTTCGCGCGCGAAGCTGCAGTCGCGGCCACAACGCAGGAAACGTTCGCGCGCTATACGCCAACGAATCAGGCAACGATCGCAATCGGCGCCAACGTCACGAGCGCGGATGGCACGGTCACGTTTGCGGTCATTGCCGACGCGACTAACGCGGCGTACAGCGCGACGCAAGATGCCTATATCTGCCCTGCAGGACAGGCAAGCGTAAATGTCACCGTGCAGTGCACGGTGGCCGGAACGACGGGCAACGTTGCGGCGGGTGCGCTCAACACGCTCGGCACCGCCATCCCCGGCATCGACTATGTGACGAACGGCTCGAACGTTCAGAACGGGATCGCTACGGAGACCGACGCCGCTGCGCGATCGCGTTTCGTGCTGTGGGTCGCAGGCCTCGGAGGGGCGACGCTGGCCGCGATTCAGTCGGCAATTGCCGGTGTCCAGCAGAACATGAGCGGCATCATTGTCGAAAACCAGCAGTACAACGGCCAGACGCAGTACGGCTATTTCACGGTGATCGCCAATGACGGCTCCAACAACCTGACGTCCACCGAGGAAGCGAACGTCGCCAACGCAATCGAGGTGGTGCGGCCTCTGACGGTGACCTACGGCGTGCATGGGCCTGTGCAGGACACGGTCACGGTGTCGATGACCATCACTACGGCGAGCGGATACACGCACTCGACCGTAACCGCCCAGGTTCAGGCTGCGCTCATCGCTTACATCAATGCAATCGCAACGACGGCGAGCGGTGCGACGCTGCCGTACACAAGCTTGCCCGCGCAGGCCTACGCAATCGCAGGCGTCACCAATGTGTCGAATGTGCTGCTGAACGGCGCGACGTCGGATCTGACGATTCCCTATACGCAAGTCTTCCAAGCGTCGACCAGCTCGGTCACGGTGAACTGATATGGCGACAGGTGACCAGAATGACATCATCAGCCGCCTGCAGACTTACCTTCCCCGCGGCTGGTTCGGGGACTGGAGCGAATCGCCGATCGTAGGCGCAGTTCTCACCGGCGTCGCATCCGTTTTCGCCGTCACCTACACGTTGATCATGTTCATCTGGGCGCAGACACGCCTGGCGACATCGAGCGGCGGCTGGATCGACATATGGGCGGCTGACTTCTTCGGCGGCAACCTGCCACGCAAGTCGAACGAGAGCGACGCCAGCTATATCGCCCGAATCAAGGTCGCGCTCTTCCAGCAGAAAGCGACGCGCCCGGCAATGATCAGCGTCCTGACGCAGCTGACCGGCAGAGCACCGATCATCTTCGAGCCGAATCGGCCTCTCGATAGTGGGTGCTTGGGCGTCAATACAGGGGTCAACAGCTTCTGCGGGGTAGCTCGCATGGGATCGCTAGCGTGCCCATACAGCGCGCTGATCACAGCCTACCGACCGCTCGTCTCGGGCGGATCTGCGGGTGCTGCCTACAGCAACGCTATCGCGATCTCTGCGCTCAACACCCCGCTTTCCCAAAGCTACACGGGATCTCTCGCCGACGAAGTTTCGGTGGCGACCGACGACGACATCTACGCCGCAATCAACGCTACGCGTCCTGTCGCCACGAACATCGGCGTCGCCATTACGAACTGATCCGCATCTTCATCAAGTCACCAAGGGCCGCATACGCGGCCCTTTTTCTTTTGCTCCGGAGTTTTCATGCGCCGTGTCGAAACGTACGTAGGCCAACAGGTGTACGAGTGGCTGTTCTCCGCCCAGGCCCAGAACAACATGACCGCCATGGCCAAGGTGTGCGCGGCCATCTTCGGCACCGGCGGCACCGTCAACGGGCTGGCGTGCGGCCCTACCAGTCCCGCTACGATGACCGTGCAGATCGGCGCTGGCGAGATCTACCAGATGGAGAATCTCGAGGCCACGGCGTGCGGAACGCTTCCCGCAGATACCACGCACACGATCCTCAAGCAAGGCATCCAGCTCGGCACCTACACGACGGCCACGTTCGCTGCGCCCACCACGAGCGGCCAGTCGATCAACTACTTGATCGAGGCCCAGTATCAGGATTCGGACATCAGTCTTGATCCGACCAGCGGCAGTTCGCCGGTTGTGCTCCAGTATTACAACGCAACCAATCCGTCGCAGCCGTGGTCTGGTCCGAACAACAGTGGTTCGACGAGCAACACGTTCCGCGACGGGATCGTGGCATACCAGATCAAGGCTGGTGTGGCGGCAACGACCGGCTCGCAAGTCACGCCGTCGCCGGACACCGGCTGGATCGGTCTGTGGGTCGTCACGGTTCCGTACGGAGCCACTTCGCTCACCAGTTCCAACATTTCCCAATACACCGGCTCGCCGATCCTGCCGACATCCCTGCTTCAGTCATTGCTGACGAGTAATCTTAAGTACGGCGTCGACTCTGGCACAGTAGGTGTCGTGCAGGCGAAATTCCCAATTCCTGTGACGACGCTCGTCGACGGGATGGATGTGTGGGTGAAGATCGCTGCCGCGAACCTCACTACGGCTACCTTCACGCCGAATCCGGGAGTGATCTCAGCTGCACCGGTCGTAGGCGCAGCACACGCAGCGCTTCAGGGCGGCGAACTGGTAGTTGGCGGTCGCGCCAATTTCGTCTGGCGTGCCGACATCACGTCGTGGGTATTGGTTGAATGCACAGGCGCCGCGATTCAAGTCGCTCCCGCGACCGCTAGTCAGCACGCACCGCAGATGGCGCAGGTGGCCGGGTTCGGCGGCTTTCTCAATCTGACGTCAAACGCGGCGACGGGCGCCACAACTGCAACGTGGACCGCAGATGAAATGCCTGTAGCGACGGCACTCGGCGGTGTTCGGTATCTGATTCCATCTTTCTCAGGGACGCTGAATCTGGCGGCAACTGGCATTGGCGGAATGGATACTGGTACGGCTACCGCATCGAGTTTCATCGCAGTCTACGCCGCATATAACCCCAGCACTGGTGCTTCCGGTGTATTTGCGCAGGTAGTAGGCGCGAGCGCCGCACCGCTGGTGTACGGTGGCGCGAATCGTCCGTCTGGCTATACTGCCACACGACTTATTTCCATCGTTCCGACCAACACCACCGTAGGTCAGTTCTCGGCGTTCGCGCAGACTGACCGCGCCATCATGGTCAATTCGGCAACGATTCTGTCAGGAACTACCAGCAGCGCCAGCTCGTCTTTTGCTGCTGTTACATTGACATCCATTCCTTACAGTGCGCGAGCAGTGAGAATTACCGGAGGACAAACCAATTCTGCGGCTAGCAACTCGCATTTATACATCGCGCAAAATAGTAGTGGTGTTGGAGGTTTGGATTTTGGCCTCAACACCGCAGCAGGAGGTGGTGTTACACAACCGAATTCGACAATCCCAGTCAATACTCCTCGCACGTTGTATTGGCAAGCATTCACCAGCAGCTCAAGCAATACGCTCAGTTACTCTGCAATCACGATCGGTTACGAGATCTAAGGGGATGCCATGTCGACGACACTGTACGTTCAATTCTCCGATTCCTCTGAAACGGCCATCATCACGTATTTCGGAGGTCCGCAACCAGATGGGGCGTATTCGAACTATGGAAGCCTTGACACATCTGATGCACGCTGGAAGGCTTTCTATGATGCGATGAGTGGTGCAGGTTATGGTGAGGGTCTGCCGCCCCCGAACTGAGCGATGTGATATGCCATAATCTGGCCAAATTTCGGTATCGAGGACAGGGCCAGATGGTGGACGAATCACCAGTTGCGACGAAATGTGCTATGTACAGCCACGCGAAGAATCTCGACGTTGAGGTTCTTCGCGCCTTTGCAGTTGTATCGGTTGTGATAGGCCATGCGGGAGCATTGTTTGTCTGGGGTTCTCCCGCTATGAACTGGTTGGCGCAGCATTTCGGGCTGTGGGCCGGGGTCGATTTGTTTTTCGCAATCTCAGGGTTCGTGATAACGAAAGGGCTATACGATCAGTTGTCTCGCGCAGACACGAAGTCGGAGCGGACACGTGTTTTGATTGCCTTCTGGACGCGGCGGGTCTATCGAATTCTTCCGTCGGCTGTGCTTTGGCTCTCGATCGGCTTGCTTTTGACCGTTCTCTTTAACCGAAGCGGGACCTTTGGTGGGCTACGTGGAAACCTGACAGACGCCATCGCGTCGCTGCTACAAATCGCGGACGTTCACTACTACCAGTGCTTAACGCTGCACATCGATACCTGTGGTTCTACCCGTGTATTTGGTCCGTATTGGTCGCTATCGCTCGAAGAGAAGTTTTATCTGGTTCTTCCCATTGCAATAATTTTTCTTGGTGGAAGACTGCGCGTCGCGATGTTGATCGCGATTGCAGTGCAGGTGCTGATGCCACGGCCAATTCTTGGGCTAGCCTGGTATCTTCGAACTGACGCCTTCCTGATTGGCTCGCTACTTGCGCTTGAATCTGGAAGCGTGATCCATCAAGAGGTTCGCCCCACCGTTCTTAACGCGAAGTTTGGGAAGATGATCCCTTGGGCAGCATATGCGCTGCTGCTCATCACGGCCGCGCCGTTTCAGATCGTTCCGATTTACTTGGGCATCGTCGCTATACTTTCTGGGATCCTCGTCTGGATTGCCTCGTATGGGTCCGGCTATGTCGTCGGCAGGGGACTGTTCCGGACGGCACTGGCATGGATCGGGACTCGCTCATATGCAATCTATCTCATCCACATGCCATCGTTCTATGTGACGCGCGAATTCTGGTATCGCATGTCTGGACCCGATGTGCATTTCGATGGCACTTACACGCTGAGATTCATCGTCACGGCTATTGGATTAATCGTCGTATTTGCGGAACTAAACTATCGTTTTATCGAGACGCCGATACGTCGGCTGGGCGCGCGTCGCTCTGCATCGATACTTGCGCGCGCCGAGAGTCACCATGTAGCTCAAAACGTGTAATTCACACTCAGCATCCAGTCCCCTTTGATGCCAGGCGGAACATTTTTGTTCGTCGATTGACCGACCGGCGCATACAGATAGTTCAGCCGCATTGAGAACGGCCCGCGCGAAATAGACGCGCCCGCGAGTGCGCCGAGCTGGACGTGCGGGCTATGCGACAGGGTTTCTTCGGTGCCTGCGGGTCCGAATGGGCCATCCGAAAGCGCGGTCGCGACGCTAGTCCAGGTGCTCCTGTACAGCGCCGGTCCGATCTCCAGACCGAACTGCCAGCCAGCACCGAGATCCCAGAACGGCTCGACAGTGAGTGCGAGCGCCTGGATGCCGCCGGTCGAGTCGAAGCGCCGCATGGCGCCGCAGTTGTTGTCGTTGCAGGTCTGCGTGGTGATGTTGTAGCCGCCAGACGAGCCTGTGCCGTCGAAGTCAGCCGCGTCCTGAGGATTGACAGACGACCATTTGACCTTGCCGAAATTGTAGTAATCGAGGTGAAAGCGCACGCCCGGCACGAACGAGCGCGGCCGCGCATCGACGGCGTTCATGACGATGCCGACGCGGCCGCCATAGCTGCCGTTCGGCGTGTCGTGCGAGAAGCCTTTCGAGTAGTACATGCCGTCGCCGAGTTTCGTCGCCGACGTCACGCCGATGCCGGCTTCGACCTGGAAGAAAGACTCGGCTCGCGCTGGCACTGCGGCGGCGCACCCGAGCGCAGTCGCTACGGCTGCTGCTCGCCAGCGGCATCCAGCTTGATTACGGCGCCGTACTCCCTCGCCAGCTCGAACAATTGCTCGATGCGAGTGATGCGCATGCCGCGAAGCAATGCGAGGTTGAGCATCCCGTACATCAGCACATGGAAGCCCATCTCCCGCTTTTCCTTGTCGGACGTGTACTTGTGAAACTGCCCGCTGGTCGAGACGCCGAACAATTCGGCCATCTGGGAATTGGTAAATCCGAGCTCCTCTTTGAGGCGCCGAAGCCCTGCCTGCGGAAGGGGCTGATATTGCATGGAGTTGGTATCCAAGCGCGCGCGCGAGCGCACGAAAAATGATCTTCATGATGGTTCCTTTCGGAGTATCGGGCACCGCGAAACGCTTAGCCCTGTGCGATGAATGGTATCACCCCTAGGGTGATAGTCAAGCAAATAATCAACAGCCGCCCACCGGGCGGCTTTTTTCATTTCTCGGGGATTTGATGAGCGAGATCGACGTGATCAACGAACGACTTGAGCGAGGTGATCAGCGCTTCGCTGAGATTGCAGAGGCCCTTTCCGGAATCACAGCGCATCTACGACAGCAGGACGAGACGATGGTCGGAATCGTAGGAAAACTCGACAGGGTCGCTCAGGGAACCGAGGACGTCGTCTCGATGTGGAACGGCGGAGTGAAGGCCGTTCGTTTTTTTTGCCGAATGGCCGAGGCGTGGACTTTCCTGTTGAGGAGGGTGCTGGTACCTGTGGGCAGCTTTCTGATCGCCGTACTGGTCCTGATTGCCCTCATCTCCTATCACGAGCAAGGTCACTTCCCCACGTGGCTCGCTGACGCGTTCAAGCTCGTACTGGCGGTGCTCTGATGCCTACGATTACTCCATCCCAAGCCGGCGGCGAGAACCGCTGCGCCTTCCTCGACATGCTCGCGGGCAGCGAGATCGGGCCCGCGCTGCTCGCGGCCACGCAGAACGGATACAACGTGCTCGTCGGATCGACGCCAGCGCATCCGCTGACCTTCCCGAGCTACGCGGCGCACCCGGACATCCTGAACCGCGCGCTCAACTCCACCGCGGCGGGCCGGTATCAGCTGCTGTACCGGTACTGGCTGAGCTACAGCAAGATGCTCAACCTGCCAGACTTCGGCCCGCTCTCGCAGGACAAGATCGCGCTCCAGCAGATCCGCGAGTGCAATGCCCTGCCGTTCATCGACGCGGGCAACTTTGCGCACGCCGTGGCGCTGTGCTCGCGCATCTGGGCCAGCTTGCCCGGCAATGACTACGGCCAGCACCAGAACACCATCGCACTGTTGCAAAGCTACTTTACCGCGGCGGGAGGTGCCCTCTCATGAGCAAAGCGAAGATCGTTCGAGACATGCAAGGGCGCTTCTATGGCATCCGCTGGACGTGTCCCGGCTGCGACGTGAATACACGCGGGTCTGGTGCACACATCTTGCCAGTGAACTGGTTGCCTCCCGGCGAAACGGAGGAGTCGCCGCACGTTGCGGGCAAGCCTCACTGGGGCTTTAACGGCGATATGGAGCAGCCTTCGTTCACGCCCAGCGTGCTGAGCACGTGGGATGAATGGCAGGGCGACGACGTGCCGGCTAAGAAGCACGTCTGCCACTCGTTCGTCGGCTGTAACGGCGCGGCGCCGGGCCAGATCATCTTCCTCGGCGATAGCACTCACGAACTCGCCAACAAGACAGTCGATCTGCCGGATCTCTGACGACAAAAAGCACCGCAATTTATTCCGAAGTTATTCCAGCCGCCTCCGGGCGGCTTTTTCGTTTCTGGAGCAATGAATGCCCCGATGCAGTCATGACGTCCCGCTAGAGCACCCGTGCCACAAGTGCACAAGTGAGGGACTCGCGCGCGTGCCCTCTGGCGAACATCTCATGAAAGAGACCGTTGTCGAGGTCGAGTTCTATCCCGACCACGAGGCACGCGCCGAGTCGACGACATTCCGGCACACGAAGACGGCCGGTCACAAGGCAGGCCTGCGCTGCTCGATCAGCGGACAGCCGAACCCGGAATACCACCACTTCTGGTGCGAATGGGCCGACGCCGATGCGGTCGACTGGACGATCGTGAAAGCGATCGCGATCGGCGAGATCACCGAAATCCCGGTACTGGACGAGGTCACCGACCAGCCGACGGGCGAGACCTTCCCTGCCGAGCAATCAGCGATCTGGATGATCTGCCAGATCACCGCGCTGCGCGGTTTCGACTGGCAGGCGTTCGACCCGGCCAAGCCGGAAACCTTCATCGACAGCCCGCAAAACATGCTGCCGCTGTCGGCCAAATTCCACCGCTCTGCCACGCACGGCATCCATCACCGCACGTTCCCGACCTTCGTGTTCCAGGGCTATCCCCGGCGCACGGGTTTCGTTTTTTCACCGGACGAGATCGTCCAAAAGGAGAAAGCATGAACAGCACCCCCATCAACACGGCAATCGCCGTAGGCTCTGGCGCCCTAGTCGCGCCGGTCATCGATCAAATCGCAACTGGACTGCATCTCTCCCTCACGCCGGATGTGCGCAACGCGATCATCGTGCTCGTCGTCGCTGGCGCGCACTGGATCGGTCATCGCTACAGTGCGTCGAAGACCGCGCCGACGGCGCAGCCGTGATTCGTGCGGCGCTGGCCGCGCTCACGCTGAGCGGCTGCACTGTGATCGAGCACGTGCAGGTCATGCCGGTCATCAATCCTGACACGCTCGATGTCTCGTGCTGTGTGGCGTACGCAGAAATCCCGCCGTCGACGCGCCTCAGCGTCACCGTCAAAAAGAGCAACACCAGCTTTTCCATCAAGGCCGGCGTTCGCTGGTCCTTTTGAAGTCCCTTCCCGCCGCCAAGCGGCAATCCACTGGAGTTCACATGAAGAAGATCCTTGCCGCATTCGCGGCCGGCGTCGTTGCGCTCGCACTCGGCGCATGCTCGTCCACCCAACTCACGACCGCGCAGCAGCTTTTCACGTCCGACTGCGCCGTCGTGAATGCCGATCTGCAAGCGCTCACGACCTCGACGCTGCTCACCGCAGATCAACAAAGCAAGGTGGCGGATCTGCTGACGGCTAACAAGGCCGTCTGCTCGGCGGTGGCGTCAGCCGACGTGTCGACGCTGAAGAGCATCCACGACTCGTTGCTGCCCGCAGCGATCCTCGTCGTTTCCGCGGTTCCCGCAATCCCGAACCAACCTGCGATTTTGCTCGCGTTGAACACCATCGGGCCGATCGTTCAGCAACTGATCGACCAGGCTATCACCGCCTCCACAGCATCGGGAGATTCGGCGGCTTCGGCGCCCGTTGCGGCGAGCCAGTAATGGACTTTGCGGCGATCCTCGCCGCGGCGCGCCGGGCCGATGCCGCCTATATCATCGACCCGGCGCAGTCCAAAGCGGCATTCGAGCAGCTGGGCCATTTGTGGATCGGCCAATACCGCGACCACGACAGCCAGGCAGTTCTCTCGCACGACTCGCAAGGCGTCTATCTTTCGATCAGCGGGACGCGGTTCAGCGCTGGCAAGCTTGGTGATCTGCTGGATGACATAGACACCTACCCCGTCAGCCTCAGCGACGGTGTACAGGTGACGCGCGGTGCGTACGAGGGATGCGACGACATCTGGAAGTGGGCGAAAGCGCAGGTTCCGGCAGATACCGTGTTCAACGTCGAGGGGCACTCTTTGGGCGGTTGGCGCGCGACCTACACGCCGCTATTCCTACCGGCCGCACAGATCGGCGTTCTGCACGCGTTCGAGCCACCAAAGGGCGCGAACCTCGCGTACTTCCAGAAGTACAGCGCTGAGCTGGCGCGCCTCGTGGTCGTCGGGAATGGAGCGGACGTGTGGTTCGGCTATCCGCGTCTGGACGGACGGTGGATCCATCGTCCAGGTGAGATGCTGCACTTGCTCCCGGCCGGTTATCGGATCATCGACACGTCAGCATGGCCGGGCGGCCTCGACCTTGGCGATCACGATATTGATCTCATTGTGAATCGTCTTGCAGTTCTCGCCGCGGCACCGGCGGCTACCGCTTAACAGGCCGTACAACCCATAGGCTGCATCTGGCCTATGGGCACCCCTCTCGTTTACCTACGCTATCGTCCAAAACCACCTTGTAAGTGTTTGTTTTTATTGAGTGGATATTGTGTGAATCGCCAGTCAATAAATTCTGCAGGATGCATTTCAAGACTTTGATTTATATGGAAAACCAGTCGTATTTGGACACCTTCCAGATCGGCATCGATCACTGGATTTCGAAGCGCACGAGCCTCTATGCGCGCGCGGGCTATTTCAAGAACAACGGCACGGCCTCCGTGAGCTGGCCGGGCGTGAGCGTCCCCCCGCCCCCGCTACCCGACGGCCCCGGCTCCAAGCAGGCGATGGGCGCGGTCGGCATGACGCATCGCTTCTAAACCGCTTCGCTCCGCTGAAGGCAAAAGCGGCCCTTGCGGGCCGCTTTTTTTACGCTGGGTTTATCGATTCAGTCGATGCGCTCGATGTCGCCGGGCTTCCAGGTTTTATCGAAGAACGGCTGCGTCGGGCCATACAAACGCAGGATCACGAAAAAGCCCTTCTCCGGCAGCGTGCGGATGTAGTTCTTCGCATTGATGCCGGCGGGCTGCTTCGGTCCGAACACGATGTCGATCGAACCGTCGGCGTTCTTCGCGGGCTCGTCCATCGTGTTGATCGACGGGAACGCCTGGCCGTTCTGCAATCCCGACGCGCTCCACGCGTCGTAGGCCGCGACCGACCAGAAGATATGCGCCGGAATGCCCGCAGGCAGATGCAGCTTGTAGGTGTGCTCGCCCGTCAGGAAACGGCCCTGCGCGTCCTTGAACGCCGTGGGATACTTCGCGCCCACGTTCACCATGCTGACGGCCATGCCCGGGCTCGCCGAATACGCGTAGGTGAAGAAGCCGGTGCGAATGTCGATGTAGTTGAAGGTCGGCGACGTGAATTCCGCGTTGCCCGGGAACACGTTGAGCCACTGGCGATCCGGATACCACTTCTGCGCATAGGTGTTCGCCGGCGGCGCGACGGCGATCACGCGCGCCATCTTCGCGGCCGTGCGCGCCGCATCGTCGAGAATCTTGCGCGTGCGCTCGTCCGGCTTGAACGGCTGCCCTTTGACGATGCCGAGACTCGCCGCCATGCCGCGCATTTCCATGTCGGCGGGATCGGGATACTCGCTGTCGATGAAGCGCGAGAGCATGTCGAAGGCGCTGCCATCGGTCGGATACAGCATGTTGATGGGCACGCCCGACGCGTCGGGAAACTGCATGGGCTTCGCGTTCGCCTGCTGACCGAGCGGATAGATCTTCGTCTGCTCCAGCACGCCGACCGGCTGCGCGAGTGCTTTCGGGTTCTTGAAGAAGCCGCGCCAGAAGACGAACACGCCGTTCGTGCGCGAGCGATAGACGTAATAGCCCTCGGGAACCGGGCCGTCGTAGCCCGGCGGCAGCACGAGATATTTGCCGCCCTTGCCCTTGTCGGGACCGGGCAGGCCGACGTCGCCGCACATCACATGGCCCTCGAGCTTCGGTCCGCAGATCGGACGCTGGAAGAAGTCGTCGAGAATGCCTTGCAGGCCGGGCGGCACCTCGATCACCATCGGGCCGTCCTTGCCCACGTCGAGATAACCGAGCGCGTAAATTACGTCCGAATTCGGCGTGGTGATCTGCGTGCGCGCGTCTAGCCGTTCCTTGAAGATGGGCAGCACGTTGTAACCCGCGCCGAACTTGCGTTCCGAGCCCTCCTTCATCGCGTACACATTGAGCGCGGGAATGGCCCAGATGTACGTCTGGACCGCGCGCTGGAACAACCATTCGTCTTGCAGCGTCTGGACTGATTGGGGCGCCGGAAAACCGCCGGGGAACGGCAGATTCGCGAGTTCGCCATAGTGCGCGGCAACAGGTGCGGCATCCGGTGCCGTGTCAGGCGCGGCTTGCGCCCACGTCACGCAGGGCGTCGCCAGCGCAACCGCGAGCGCGAGTCCGCGCAGGGAAGTGTTCAAGGTCGTCATGCGTCTCCTCCGTGCGCCGATTACGGATTCGTGGCGCTGGTGGCGCGCACCGGCGGCGGCGTCCACGCGCCGTCGAGCGCCGCGGCTTCAGGCCAATACGCACGCACGTACAGCGAGAAGTCCTGACCTGCGGGCGCCGGCAGCCAGTTCGCACGCTTCTCGCCTTCGGGCGGCGCGCTCTGGATATAGATCGTGAGCGAGCCGTCCTCGTTGGGCTTGAGGTCCTTGTTCTTCGTGCCTACCGAATAGCGCTTGATGTCGTTCGGCGAGAAGAAGTGATGCTCGTTGTAGAGCGTGAGCGACCAGAACCCCTTCACGGGCGGCAGCTTGCCCTTCGGGAACGTGACCGTGTAGGCATGCGCGCCATTCAGGCGCTGACCGCTTGCGTCGGCGTCCAGATAGAAGTATTTGGTTTCGTTGCTCTTGTTGACCAGGATGTTCGACTTGGCGACCGCCGCGCGCGTGTAGTAGTCCGTACCGAACGCCGCGCCGTTGGTGATCGTGTGCCAGTTGTCGTTCAGCGCATGCCCGAAGCTGTTGAAGTTGAACATCGGCGCGACGACTTCGGTATCGGCCTTTTTCGCTTCGTCGACGATCGCCGCCTTGATCGCCGGATCCTGACGCGCGGCCGCGAGCAGTGCCTCGGCCTGCGCGTAGAGCGCCTGCTCGCCCGGCAACGGCGGCGTGGCCTTGAGCACGAGCGGGAGTTCGTCCCAGAACTTCTCGGGCTCGACGAAGCGGATTTCCGTGTCGCCTCCGCCGCCGTCCTTGCCGAAATGCGGCAGCGCGGACCAGTCGGTGCGCTTCATCTTGCCGTCGAAATCGGCGAGCGGATAGACGCCGATCTGCGCGATCGTGGACTGGATCGCCTTGCGGTCCTCGGGCGTGTCGTCCATGAAGACGCGCGGAATCACGAGCCCGACCGAAGTGGGCGATCGGAATACGTGCTGGATGCCGGCGGGCACCTTGCCCTTCCAGTTCGGACCGGCCAGCAGATAGAAGCCGGGCTTCGTGCCGTACATCTTGCCGAGGCTCGCGAAGCTGTCGGTGCGTGTGTCGACGGCCTGGATCACCCAGAAACGGCCGCCGAAGTCGGGCACCTGCACGACCACCGGCGAAGCGTCGAGATCGACCACGGCCGAACCGTACACGACGTCCTGATTCGGACAGGCCACGAAGCGCTCGGCCGGCTCGATGTAGTCATGCAGCATCGACAGGCGATTGGGCGGCGCGAGCGGCACGATGCCGCCGTTCAGGCCCGGCGTGGGCACCTGACGCGCGGCGAGCAGCCGATTGTAGATATTCGTCATGGGCCAGGCCCAGACGTAAAGATTGCGCGCCAGCGTGCGCGCATACGCTTCGGACATCGCGTAACCGGCCACCGGCCCCGGCGGCAATGCGGCCGCGTGCGGTTGGGCCGCGCCGGGTGACTGGACTTCTGCCGCTGCCGCGCCTTGGGTGAACGACGCGACAGCCAGGGCGAGTGCGCCCACGAGGATGCGATTTTTCATGGTTCTTTTTCCGATTGTCGTAAGAGTTCGCATAGCGCGCAGGTCGGCGCGACGGTGATGAAGCAAACGCAGAACAAACCAGTTGTGTAAAAAAGAGCCTGCGCAGTGTTTCGTGTAGCGCAATTGCCGGGCTGATTTGCACGAACCGGTATACATGCCGGTTTATGCAAAATGCAGCAGCGTTATCTAAAACTCGAACAAATGAAACGGCGATACGAAAAATACCCACCTGGACCAGCCGATAAAAATCATATCGTGAAAGCAGGAATTCGATATTTGGCCCGCACGGCCGATACTAGCGTGACAGCACCCTGCAGACAATGTGGCGTGCACAATGATTATTTCGACTCTTCCGGCTTATTGACGTGAGTCACTGGCATCAAGCACATCGCGGATTCAAATACGCGAAATGCCGCGCCCATTCGAATGCTGCTGAATAATCGACCACATAATTACCTCACCGCAATTTATGCCAAAACTTATTCCATTTTTTCAATGCACGTTTGTACTGAGCCGGGAAAAGTGTCCGTAATAGGCGGCCCGGCGAGAATTTACCGGGGGCTGGCATCGCGCTTGCTTCTAGCCTTCGGAATCGACTCATGGGTTCGGCAACGGACGGCCGGTGCGCAGTTCGGCGAGACGCTGTCACGCAGCGCCAGTACACTCGTCGGAACGCAGATGCCCGCAAGGCCGACCACCGGGCTCCAGGTAACCGCGCCGCACCCGGCGCCTTTTTTCGGGAGAAATGAAGATGGCCAACGACACGATGCTGCAGCAGATGCGCGACAAACCGGGCTTCATCGCCGCGCTCGACCAGAGCGGCGGCTCCACGCCGGGCGCGCTGCGGCAATACGGCATTCCCGAGAGCGACTATCAGGGCGACGAGGCGATGTTCCGCCTCATGCACGAGATGCGCGTGCGCATCATCAGCGCGCCCGCGTTCACGGGCGCCAAGGTGATCGGCGCGATTCTGTTCGAGCAGACCATGGACGGGCAGGCGCACGGCAAGCCCGTCCCCGCGTTCCTCTGGGAAGACCGCGGCGTGGTGCCTTTCCTCAAGGTCGACAAGGGACTCGAAGCCGAAGCCAACGGCGTGCGCCTCATGAAGCCGAATCCAGGCCTCGACGCGCTGCTCGAACGTGCCCGCAAAGCCGGCATTTTCGGCACCAAGATGCGTTCCACGATCGAGCGCGCCTCGCCGGAGGGCATTGCGGCCATCGCAAAGCAACAGTTCGAAGTGGGTGCGCAGATCAGCGCGCACGGACTCGTGCCGATCCTCGAACCCGAAGTGTCGATCAAGGCGCCCGACAAGGCTCAGGCCGAAGCGCTGCTGCGCGACGCGCTGCTCGCGGGTCTCGACGCCCTGCCCGCCTCGAGCGACGTCATGATCAAGCTGACGATTCCCGACACGCCCGACTTCTACAAGCCGCTGATCGACCATCCGCGCGTGGTACGCGTGGTCGCGCTGTCAGGCGGCTATTCGCGCAGCGACGCCTGCGAGCGCCTCACGCACAACCACGGCATGATCGCGAGCTTTTCGCGCGCGCTGATCAACGACCTCACGAAGCAGATGAGCGACGCCGAGTTCGACGCCGCGCTGGCCGCGAGCATCGACGAAATTTATCGGGCATCGGTCAAGAAGGTCTGAGTGGATTGAGCGCGCGCGGCACGCGCCGTCTCGTTAACAACCGAAAGACAGCCGGGGCCATATCCCGGCTGTCTTTTTTTGTTGGGCGGTTATACTGTTCGCCAGTCGATCGTTCACTCATTTTTTGCGATATGGACCGGCCATGAGGCGGTTACTCTGCCTGCTCGCCTTGCTGCCCGGCTTCGTGCAAACCGCCGCGGCGCAGCAACAGCCCCCCGAGGACAATCAGAAGCTCCCCACCTACCTCACCCAGAAGTTCGGTCTGGCGAAGGAAAAGGCTGCGCAAATTTCTGAGGCCGTCACCACGGCAGCCGCGAAATATTCGCTGCCGCCCGCGGTGCTGCTCGCCATCATCTCGATCGAGTCGCGCTTTCGCGAGAAGGCGCGCGGCGCGAACAACGCGACCGGCCTTATGCAGGTCGTGCCCTCGGCGCACCGCAATCTGCTGCACAACAAGGATCTCACCGACCCCGACGTCAATATCGATGTGGGCTCGTCGATCCTGTACGGCTACAAGCGCGACGCCGGCGGCGATCTCGACGCGGCGATGAAAAACTACGGCGGGTCGAAAGCCTACGCACAGAAGATCCGCGCACGCGCGATGGAATTCAGCCATGTGCTCGACAGCGCGAGCGCCCCGCATGCCGCCGATGCCGCCGCAGCGAGCGCAAGCGCCGCGTACACGGGCGCGTTTTCGGCGACGCTCGCGGCGAATACGGTGGCCGGAGCCACCGCCATCGCTACGGCGGCGAACGCGAGCGCAGCATCCGCGACGCAAGCGGCGTCTGCGCAATCGGGTGCATCGGGCACACAGACCGCCTCGTCCACCGACGCCTCAAGCGCACGCGACGCCGCACGCTACCAGTCACGTTCGCGCGATCGCTGATCCGCTCGCTGCGTCTCTCGTCCATTCCCTCGCATCACGCTCCACCGCGCTGCCGCTCCACCGGCGGATATGCGTAACGCCCTTCGAGATGCACCGCGCGCGGCACGTACAGGCGCAGCGCCAGATAGAACCGCTCCGGCGGCGCGGGCAGCCAGTTCGCGCGCAATACCGGATCGGCGGGTTCGTTTGCGGAGATCGCGATCCGCAAGCCGCCGTCGTCGTCGAGACGCAGACCGCGCGTGCGGTCGCCGAGCGAATAGCGGCCGATGGCATTCTCGGCCAGCATGCAGGTTGCGCGCTCGTAAGCGGTCAGCGACCAGAACGCCTCGACCTGCAACGCTTCGCCGGGCGCAAAGTGCAACACATACGATTCGCGGCCATCGAGCAGCGCGCCATCGTCGTCGCAATCGGCGGTGATGTACATCGCTTCTTCGATGCCGAGCGCGCCGATGTAGCTAAGTGCGACCTGCGCGCGTTCGCGATAGTCATCGCCGAAGGTTTCGCGCACATCGACCGGCAGCGCCCAGCCGCCGCCCAGCGCGAGCGGCGGCGCGCTCGCCAGTTCGCGCGTGAGCTGCGCAATCGCGCGAGTGAGCGCGTCGGTTTGCGCGGCGTCGAGCGTGGCGACATCTGCGCCGATACCGCACGAGCGCCAGCGCGCGAGGCTTGTCATCGCACTAGCGGGCGGCGGGTTTTCCGTGAGCGCGCGGTTCACGACCTGCGCGAAGCGCGCCGCATCGCCGAGTCGTTCCTGCGGCTGCACGCACGCCTCGATACGCGTCGGCACCGGCGCCGTGCCGCCGGGCGCGCGTTCGATCGACAACTGATCCTGCAACAGCACGGCCGCTGCCAGATCGTCCGCGCCATCGACGAGAATACGGCCGATCACCCAGACCGTATCGGTCGGACACGCGAGCGCGCGCATGCCCGCAGGTACCTCGCCGCGCCACGTCGGCCCGTGCACGAAGAACGCACCCGCGTCGTCGCCGGTCGTGCGGCTGCCGATATAGCCGAACGGATTCGTGTACATGTCGAGCAGACCCAGCACGTAGTAGCGCGAATGCATGGCCGGCACGCGGATCACGAGCGGGCCACCGCGTAAATCGAGCCACGCGCTCGAATAGAGCGTGTCGTTGTTAGGCGTGACGACGCGTCGATGCTGCGGCCCGAGCAACTGACGCGTGTGCAGCCAGGCGTTGGCCCAACGCGCGGTGGCATCGGCGTCGTGGCCCTCGACGCGCGGACAGGTCGCGGACAACATGCGCGCCATTTCGTAGAGCGGCAGCGCGAACTGCACGGCCTCGACGGCGAGATCGACAAGATCAGCGCTTGCAGCGGCGGGTTCGTCGAACGAAGCGGATGAGACGGTCGGAGTATTCATGGCGATGTGAAGCAAAGAAAATGGCGTGAACGTCAGGCGTTCACGGGCGACACGTTTTGCACCGGCGGAATCGCGTAGCGCCCTTCGAGAAACGCGGCCTGCGGATGGTAGAAACGCAGAATCAGATAGAAGCCGTCGGGCGGCGCGGGCAGCCAGTTCGCGTGCGGATCGGCGGGCGCTTCGTGCTGAGTGGCGATACGCAGTCCGCCATCGGCGTCGTAACGAAGCCCCGGCGTGCGGTCGCCGATCGCGTAACGGCGGATCGGGTTATCGACGAAATAGCGGTCCGCGCCATAGAGCGACAGCGACCACAACGCATCGACGGGCGGCAACCGACCCGGCGCGAAATGCAGGCTGTAGCGGCGTGCGCCGTGCAGCGGCTCGCCCGCATCGTCAAAATCGGCGGTCGCATAGACGGCCTCTTCCGATGCGAGCGCGCCCAGCCCCTTCATGGCGATGCAGGCGCGCAGCAGATGCGCATGGCCGTAGCGCCCGAGTTCGAGGCTGTAGACCCAGTTGCGGCGCGTGCGGCTTTGCGTGAACGCGAGCAGCAGACGTTGCGCGTCGGCATAGGCGAGACGCAAACCGTGCTGCACTGTTTCGGGCAGCGCGTTCACGTCGGTCCGGCCGCGTTCGCGCAGACCCGCGCGCACGAGCATGCCGAAGGCGGCGGCTTCGTCGGCGCGCGGCGGCATATCGGCGAACGAATCGAACACGTGCTGAAAGTAGTCGAGCGCGTCGTCGCCGCTTTCTTGCCAGTCGCGCACGCACTGCGGTCCCGCGCAAACCGGGCCGTTCAGCTGGAACGCGCGCGCGGCATCGCGGGCGCGAGGCAGATCGCCGTCGCTTTGCACCAGCACGCGGCCGAGCAGCCACACCAGCGCAGTGGGACAAGCCACCGGCGTGCCGTCGCCCGTCGGCTGTTGCCCCGGCGTGTGCAGCACGACGCGTGCGCCGCGCGTCCCCACGTTGCGCGGCCCGAGATTCGCGAAGTTGTTGGTGAAGGCATCGAGCAATTCGATCACGAAATAACGCGTGCTCTCGACCGGCGGCAGGTCGAGCACGACGGGACCGTTCGACAGATCGATCCACGCATTCAGATAGAGAAAGTCGTTGGCGGGCGTGACGATGTCGCGATCCTCATGCGTCCAGCGCCGCTCGCTCGCGTAAAGCACGTTGAACGGCGCACGCAGCGGACTGCGCGAATGCGGCTGCGTGTGCAGCGCGCACGTGCGCATCACTTCGACGACCGGATAGCGTGCGAGCGCGAGCGGCCCCGCCGCCATGTTCACCAGCGTGACGACGGGATCCTCATCGGACTGCGCTCGCGGATCGATCTGACTCATTGCCTGCGTATACATAGCGAATTTCCTGCATCCACAAATAATTTTGGAATCCTGTTTATTGGCAATAAGGCGACTGCGCTTTATGCATCGCCCCACGCTTTTCAGCGTTCGCCCGACACCAGCGGACTCGCCATCTGCGCTTGCTGTTCACGCTGTTCGCGCCGCGCACGCGCCGCAAATCGCTCACGATCGGCTTCCGGATGAATCAGCACGGCGGCGACCAGCCCCGCACCAATGGCGAACGCGCCCGCGAGCAGCATCCCCGTCTGGAAACCGGCGGCCTGGCTGGCGGCGTGATCGATCACATAGCCGATCACGGCGGGTGTGACGAGACCGCCGAGCGTCGCGATACAGATGTTGATGCCGAGCACGCCGCCGCGCTGCGCGGCCGGCACGATCTCGCCCGCGAGCGTCATGCCGCTCACGAACGTGAACGACGCGAGCGAGAATCCGACCGTCACCGTCGCGATGAGCAGCGGCCCGGCGCCAAGACGCGGCATCAGCACCAGCGCGATGCCCGAGGCCACGACCGCCACCGCGCCGAGCGTGCCGCGCGCATGGCGGCTCGACACGCCGCGCGCCATCAGCCGCTGCGACCACCAGCTCAGCAGCGGCGAACTGACCATCTGCCCGAACGCAGGCAGCACCACGATCCAGCCGACCTGCGTGAGCGAATAACCCGCCACGCGCACGAGGTAACTCGGCAGCCACACCGTCGCGACGGTCAGGATCACGTAGGCCGCGAAGCCCGCGAGATCGCTGCCGATACATGTGCGCGACAGCAGCAGCGCGCGCAGCGGAAT
This sequence comes from Paraburkholderia sp. Ac-20347, assembly GCF_017104805.1. Taxonomy (NCBI): domain Bacteria; kingdom Pseudomonadati; phylum Pseudomonadota; class Betaproteobacteria; order Burkholderiales; family Burkholderiaceae; genus Paraburkholderia; species Paraburkholderia sp. Ac-20347. The sequence goes on from NZ_JAAGPN010000118.1 coordinate 23,009, forward strand.
CCGCTCGGGATAAATCGCTGAGGCGCCGCCCTGCGTCGCGACGGCGCGTGCGTCGTCATGTCCGCCGAGCGGCCCTTCCTTGCCGATCCACAGCCACAGCGCGCTCCAGACGAGGCCCACGACCGCGAGCAACTGAAACGCCGCGCGCCAGCCGAAAGCCACGATCACCGTCGTGATGAGCGGCGCGATCAGCCCCGCGCCGAACGACGCGCCGATCGTCAGCAGCGCCGACGGCACCGCGCGTTCGCGATCGGGAAACCACTTGTAGAGCGCGTGCACGGCGACCGGAAACGCGGGCCCCTCGCTCGCGCCGAGCAGCACGCGCGACAGCACGAGCGTGGCGGGCGCGGCGTAAAGCAGCAGCGGCACCTGCGAAATCGACCACGTGACGGCCATCGCAAGCAGCAGCCAGCGCGCCTTCACGCGATTCGACAGCAGCCCGACCAGCAGCGCGGAAATCGAAAACAACGTAAAGAAACTGGCGGCGATGCGGCCGAATTGCCCGTGCGTGAGATTGAGCTCGCGCATGATGGGCTCGGCGGCGAGACCGATGAGCGCCTTGTCGGCGAAATTGATGGCGAGAAAGAAAAACAGGCCGGCGACGATTAACCATCGCTGGGCGCGAGTGTGCGTCTCGAACGTCATTGCGTCTCCATTCGCGGCTTTTTTGTGGACGGCCGGCCAGCGCCGGTCGCCTCGTCTGCCGCATCGGGGACATTGGACGATGCGCGAATCAATAATACAACTGCATAATTTGCATCGAATCAATAAATCGGGCGCATGAATGCGGACGCATTGACGCAACCGACTCAGCGTCGGCATCGGGTGGCTTATCGAGACGTGGCGGCGACACGCTGGAACGCGCGGATAGCCTGTTCAGCGGCGGGCGACAGCGTGCGCCCCGCGAGATGGACGATGCCGAATTGCAGCCACAGCGGCGAGCGCGTGGGCAGCGAGAGCGGCACGAGGCCCGCCATGCGCGCCGGATTCCACATGGCGTGCGTGGTCAGCAACAGGAGCGCGTCAGTCTTGCGCGCGTATTCCTGCAGCACGTTCACATCGTTGCAGACGAGATGAAATTCGAGCGCGTGATTCGGCGCGTAACGCAGCCATTTGCGCAGCGCCTCGTGCATCGGATCGGGCAGCGGCACCGAGACGACCGGAAACGCCTGCAACTCGTGCGCATCGAGACCCGCGCGACCCGCGAGCGGATGCCCCTCGCGCACGAACCAGGCCGCCTGATGACGCGGCAGCGTCACCACGTTGACCTCGCTGGTCGGCTGGGTGCCGCGAATATCGACGATCAGGAAATCGAGCGTTTCGGCGTGCAGGGCGTCGAGCAGGTTTTTCCAGTTGTCGACGACCGCGTTGATACGCAGTTGCGGATGATGATGCGCGAGCTCGTCGAGCGCGGCGGGCAGCAGCATGGCCGCCGGATACGGCCCCGCGCCGAAACTCACCGCGCCGATGTCGTGATTGCGCAGCAGATCGACGTCGCGCACAAGGCAGCGCGCCTCGAACAGCACCTTCTTTGCGCGGCGCACGACCAGCTCGCCCGCTGGCGTGATCTGCACTTCGCGCGTCGTGCGGTCGAACAACGCCGTGCCGAGATCGTCTTCGAGCGTCTGAATGCTGCGGCTCAGCGCGGGCTGGCTCAAATGGACGCGTTGCGCGGCGCGCGCGAAGCTGCCCTCTTCGGCGAGGGCGATCACGTGTTCGAGCTGGCGTAGATTCATGGCGAGGCGCGGCAATCGTGACGGTATGACCGCCGGGAAGTCCGCATTGCGTGGCGGACCGGATGCCGCGCGCCGACGTCGCAACGAAGCGAGCCGGTGCGCGACATGGCGCGGACCGGCTCGGGATCGCTAAACGGGATGACCGCCGCGCGCGGGCGGCGGCCGACGCGCTCAGGCGTTCGCGGCGGGCGTGTCGCCTTCTGCAGCCGGCGCGGCCGGT
>NZ_JAAGPN010000119.1:0-24509 GCF_017104805.1 Paraburkholderia sp. Ac-20347
GTCGAGCGAGGCGGCGTCGAGCACGGCGCGCGCGAGGATCATGCGCGGCACGCCCGCGCGCGGCTCGCGGATGCGCACGTTGTTGATCGCCTGCGCCACCCCGGCGCGCGACGCCGCGAACGTGTGGCCCGGCAACGACCCCGGGTAATAGAAGCTGACGAAGCCGGGCTGACCCGCCGGCTCGACCTCGACCATATGGCAGCGGCCGCGCAGAAACGGGTCGCCGTCTTCGTTGTGCGCGATCAGTCCGGCCTCGGGCGTGGCCGTCGCCAGCGTCGTGCAGCCATCCGGCGCGTTATGGATCAGCTCGCCGCGGCAATTCCAGAGGAACAGGTCGTGCGCCGGCCAGCCGAGCGCCGCCGCCATCGCGTCCAGTTCGGCCAGCTGCGCCGGGAAATGACGCTCCGCCGCCGCGCGCAGCGCCTGCACGAACGCGTGACCGCGCCAGCGGCTCACCGCCTGCCACGCAGCGCTTTGCGCCATATAGGTGTCGAAGACGGGCTTCGCGAGTTCGCCGAGCTGCCGCCCGATCGCCTCGGGCGTGCCGCCCATCCGGAAAGACTTCAGTTCCTGCATCGATTGTTCCGCCTGTCAGTCTGGGCCGCGCCTGAAACGGCCGATGCTGGATTTATACGCCACACAACATATGTTGTCAAATGAAAAGACATTTGCAACAAATGGAATCGCGAGGCGCGTAAAAAAGCCGCCTGGAAGGCGGCGTGGCGGAACCGGCGTACTGTCCAGACACTTCAAAACACTTCAGGACACTCCAGTACATTACGGATCAGTACGCTTCACGGAACATAAGCGCCGCGCGCGTTGAGCGAACGCTCGGCTTCCTCGAGCTGCGCCACCGCGCCCGCCCCTTCCAGCGAGAGCAGATGCGCGACGAGCGATTCAGCCAGCGCCGTCGCCGCCACGAGGGACGGAAAGAACGACGGGCTCTCGTGCGTGAAGATCAGCACCTTGTCGGCGTTGAGCGCGATCGGCGACACGGCGCTGTCGGTAATGGCGATCAGCTTGCTGCCCTTTTCGAGCGCCGCTTCGGCCACGCGCACCGCTTCGACCGAATACGGCGCAAAGCTGACAACGATCGTTGCGCTGTCGTGCTCGATGCCGAGCAACTGCATTTCGAGCGTCCCGGCCTCGCCGCCCAGCAAGGAAACGGACGGACGGAACAAACGGTAGCCATAGACGAGCCCGAACGCGACCGCGTAGCACGAGCGAAAACCCGCGACGTGCACGTGCTTCGCCTTCTTGAGCACGCGCGCGGCCTCGACGAGCGTGCGCGTGTTGTGGACGGCGCTGGCATCGAGGTTGTGCTGTTGCGCGGCGAGCAGATCGCGCGCGAGCGCGTCCTTCGCGCTGCCGGCGACGAGCGAACGCGCGCGGCTCGACAGCGGCTCGGGACGCGTGCGCACGCGCGCGACGAACAGATCGCGCAGCTCGTTCCAGCCCGGAAAGCCCAGTTGCTGCGAAAGTCGCACGAGCGACGCGGGCTGCACGCTGGCGCGCTCGGCCACCTTGCGCATCGACGACACGGCGACTTCATCGGGATGATCGAGCAGAAACGCCGCGCCCGTCTGGAACTGCGGGCTCAGGTCGGAAAAACGCGCGCGAATCAGCGCGGCAAGCTGGTCGAAGCTGTCTGGCATGCGAATGGCGGCGTAAGACCGGCAGTGGGCGACAACAAATGTTACCACTGGTGTTGCGGGATGTTGTGAACGGAGCGGACAGACCCGCGCGCCCCGCCAGTTCACTCCCGAATATATTGAGCGCTGCGCGGCAACGGATAGTCTCTCGCAATCGTTTCCTGAAGAAATTGCGTCACCGATTTAATACGCGGGAGATATTGCAGTTCGCGATGCACGGTCATCCAGATCGTGCGTTTCACCTTGATTCGCCCGGTGAGCAACGGCACCAGACCGAAGCGTTCGGCTTTCGCAAACGACGGCAGCATGACGATGCCCGCCGCCGACATCGCGGCAAACAATTGCGCAATCATGCTCGACGACTGGAACGACAAACTCGGATTGCTTACTACTTCATCGAGCCAGCGCACCGTATCGAGTTGAATCAGGTCGCTCACATACGACGCGAATTCGTGACGACTCAAATCAGCCACATCGACCGGCGTGCCATGCGCTTCGAGATACGCCGGCGCCGCATAGAGATGCAGGGGAAATTCGCCAATGGGCACGACATCGAGCGCCTTGCCATCGGGCGGAAAGAAACTCAGGAAGATATCCGCTTCGCGCTGATTGACGTGCATCTGATGCGTGGTCGTCACCAGTTCGACCGAGATCTTGGGATGAGTTTTCTTCAGCCGCCCGAATTCACCGGCGAGATAAAGCGAAGCGATCCCCTCCATCGTGCCGACGCGCACCGAACCCGACGGTTCCTGATGCGAGCCGCCCAACGCGTCGGAGAGCGCCACGGCATCCGCTTCCATCGCCTCCACGTACTGGACAATCTCGCGTCCCTTCGCCGTGATATGCAGCCCCTGATAGTCGCGCTCGAATACCGGCGAATTGATCGTCTCTTCGAGCCGGGCGATATGGCGGCTAATGGTCGAATGATCCACCTTGAGCCGGCGTGCCGCGCCACCAAGCGTGCCGCTGCGGGCCACTTCGAGAAATATGCGCAGGTCGTTCCAGTTCGGATTAATGACAGACATCGGGACTCCTGACGCGCGAATGCAAGGGCAATCTCCACGTAATTGCGGCGCGTCTATCGTGCCTGTCGTACACGTCGCGCCGAAGTGGAACTCTCGCAGATTCTATTCTTCCATTGCATTTTTGCAATGCCGCATAACCCCCATTGATCCGTTGATTTAATGGGGTACACACGAATATTGGCGCGAATAAACACGCCATTTCGATGCATCGCACCAAATCAGGGCAATCATGCCTGCATTTCGATCCGTCATGCATTGCAAAAATGCAAGACCCACTGCGATCTCTCCAGTTTTCCAAATGATTACGGCTGAACACAATTGGACCCGTACCGATTGGGAGACCACCCTATGCACGCTGATATCAATCCGGCGACCACCGCGATCTACGACACGATCGAATTCAGGCGCCTCGCCAACGGCAGAAAGCGCATGCGGATCGCGCTCATGACGGTTTCAATGGCGTTCTTCTTTTCGCAGCCATTGCTGTTCAGTGCCTTTCCGGCGCTCTTCAAGATGCATTTGACGGACTCGATCAACGTCGGCCTTGCGTGGCAAGTCGCGCAATACGCCGTTGGCGGGCTGGTCGCTGTTCTGTACGCCGTGTGTCAGGCAAGGTTCGATCGCCTCGCCGCAGCGTTATGTGCAAACGAAGCGCATGCCGCCATCCCTGCCGATGCGAATGCGAATGCGGATACCGATGCCGTGCCCACTCTGCGGAGCGCCTGAAATGAAATTGCGTACGCTACTCCCGCTTGCGGCGCTGCTCGCCGCGCCCGCCGCCTTCGCCGATACGCCGACCCTCGTGCACGGCGCCAGCAAAGCCATGACGTTTGCGGTATTCACCGCCTTATTCGTCCTGACGCTCGCCATCACGTTTCTTGCCGCGCGCAAGAACGCCTCGGCGAAAGACTTTTATACCGCCGGCGGCGGCATGCATCCGGGCCTCAATGGTCTGGCAATTGCGGGCGATTATCTGTCCGCCGCGGCTTTTCTCGGTGTCTCCGGACTGATCGCCTTGTACGGACTCGACGGCGTGAGCTATCTCGTCGGCTTTTTCGTGTCGTTCATTCCCGTGCTCATTCTGATTGCGGAACCCTGCCGCAATCTCGGGCGATACACCATTGGCGACGTGCTCGCGTTTCGCAATCGCTTTCGTCCGACCAAAATCGCCGTTGCACTGTCCAGCATTCTCGTCGCGCTCTTTTATATGGTTCCGCAAATCGTCGGCGGTGCGGTAATCGTGCGCGCCATGATCGGCATTCCGTATGAAATCTCGGTGATTGCGGTGGGTGTGCTCATGCTCGCTTACGTGATGTTCGGCGGCATGCGGGCCACGACAAGTGTGCAGGTCCTCAAGGCGACGCTGCTGATCGGCTTCTGCCTCGTGCTGGTCGTGCTGTCGTGGGCGCCGTACGGTTTCAACGTCGATGCGTTCTTTCACAGCGTAATCAGCAACGACGCCATTCGCGAGCACGTGCTGAATACTTTGCTGAAAGGCACCTCGTCGCTCAGCGTCGCGGACGCGGGACGTCAATTCATCGAACCGGGTCTGTACCTGAAAAGCCCGCTCGAACAACTCTCGCTCGGGCTCGCACTCGTACTCGGCACGGCGGCGATGCCGCATATCCTGATGCGCTTCTTCACCGTGCGCGATGCGAAATCCGCGCGCTCGTCCGCGCTCATCGCCATGCTCGCGATCGGCGCGTGTCACCTGTTGATCGTGGTGATCGGCTTTTCCGCCGCGCTCAATGTCGGGCCGAAAGCGATTATCGCGCTGGACAAAGGCGGTAATCTCGCGGCGCCGGTGCTCGCGCAATATCTGGGCGGCGGCGCGAACAGTCTGCTCGGCAACTTCATGCTCGCATTCGTCGCGGCGGTGTCATTCGCCACGATCGTCGCCGTGGTGGCCGGGCTGACGCTGGCCGCGGCTTCATCGCTCGCGCACGACGTCTATGTCGGCGCGCTGAAGAACGGCCACGCCACCGAGAAAGAGCAAGTTACGGCGGCACGCGTTGCCACGCTCCTGATGGCCGTCATTTCGGTAGTGGCCGGCATCGCCGCCAAAGGGCAGAACGTCGCGCACCTCGTTGGCCTCGGCTACGCCGTCGCGGCGTCCGCCAACCTGCCCGCACTGGCCGGCACGCTCTACTGGCGGCGCTGCAACACGGCGGGCGTCGTGGCCGGCGTGGTGGGCGGCACGATCCTCTCGATCGGCCTCGTGCTCGTATCGCCGAACATGACGTATCCGCTAATCGAAAAAGAAGCCGCCGTTGCCACCGCAAAAAAACTAGGCACGCAATTGCTGCAAGCGGCACCAGGCCAGGCGCGCGACGAACTCGAACAGAAACTCGCTCAAGCGCGCGCGACGATCACGCGTATTCCGGACAACGCGACGAGCATCGTCGGCCTGAAAAAACCGCTCATTCAACTTCGCAATCCCGGGATTATTTCGATCCCCGTGGGTTTCCTGCTCGTTATGATTTTTTCGCTGCTCACGCGTAGCCAGCTTTCCGAATCGCGCTGGAAAGAACTCGCCGTGCGCCGCGAAACCGGATTGGGCGCCGCGCAAGCGAGCGCACATTGAATTCACTGCTGAGGTAGTTATGACATTGCCAGTAATCAAGGTCGCTGCGGCGCACGCGGCATCGGTCTATATGAACGCGTCCGCCACGGTGGCGAAGGCCATTTCGATTATCGAAGAAGCCAGCCGCCATGGCGCGGAACTGATTTCATTTCCCGAATCGTTCATTCCCGGATTTCCGGTTTGGGCAGCGCTCTGGGCGCCGATTTACAACCACGACTGGTTCAAGCGCATGGCCGCCAACAGCATCAAGGTCGACGGCCCCGAAATGGCGCAGATCCAGGCGGCCGCGCGACGCTGCGGCGTATTCGTCTCGATGGGCTTCAGCGAATCGACCGATGTCAGCCTTGGCTGCATGTGGAATTCGATCGTGCTGATCGGCGATGACGGCCAGATTCTGAATCATCATCGCAAACTGGTGCCGACGTTTTACGAAAAGATGGTGTGGGCCTCGGGCGACGGCCACGGTCTGAAAGTCAGTTCGACGCGCGTCGGCAAAATCGGCGCACTGATTTGCGGCGAGAACACCAACCCGCTCGCGCGCTATGCACTCGCCGCACAAGGCGAACAGATTCATATTTCCGCGTGGCCCGCGATCTGGCCTACCCGTCTGCCCGGCTCAGGCCAGAACTTCGATAACGTCGCGGCCAATCGCATTCGCGCGGGCGGTCATTCTTTTGAAGCCAAGGCTTTTGGCATTCTGAATGCGGGTTTCATGGATGCCGGCATGATCGACGCGCTGACCGCAAGCAACGATCCCATGGCGCGGCAGGTACTGGACAATACGCCACGCGCGGCCACGCAGTTTCTTGACCCCACGGGCGCGGTAATTGGCGATACGCTGCAGAACGAAGAAGGCATCGCGTACGCGACGTTCGATCTCGATCTCTGTGTCGAGCCGAAGCAGTTTCATGACATCGTCGGCTATTACAACCGGTTCGATGTGTTCGATCTGTCGATCGATCGTCGTCGTCTGAGTCCGGCGACGTTTCGCGACCCGGCGATCACGGAACGACTTAACGATAAAAACATCGAGCGCGTGGTTCAGGAAGAAGCCTGATGATTCGCCACGCGGCGGCGGAAGATTTAAGCTCTCCCGCCGCGTGACCGTTGATGCTTTCAGCGAGCAATCGCACAACAGATTCAACACGCGCGCATAACGCCCGCTACGGCGGATCGCCTTTCAGCACGCCGTCACTCTCCTTTCCGAAGCGGGTTTCTCCTGCTTCCTGATGCGCTCGCATCCGGCCCACGCCGAAATCAAACACCACGATTACACCTTGATTCTCGCGTCGAATTGCTTCGTCGAAGCATCGCGTGCCGGCAGGCTACACGGCCGCGCATCAAGAAAACGTTAATACGTCGTGATTTTTCCAACAAAACCCGCTTTCCCGTCGAATGAGATGGGAAGGCCTACTATTTATTCGCGTCGTTCATTCACTCATGAAAACGAGTAATTGGAATACACCGGTTTTTCCCGATACATTCCCGCTCGACTGATCGCTACACCGCTTCGCCCCTGCCGCTACGCCCGCGCCTTTCAACCGTCATCCAGTTTATTTCGATGCGCTTTCGCCGTTTCACTCATTTCACCCTGTTGATTGCGCTCGCCAGTTGTCTGCCGCGCGCGATGGCCGAAAACGTGGTCGTGCTCGATTCCGGCGAGGCGAAGATCGATCTGATCGATGAAGCCTCTCGCCATGTCGTGGCCACCATGCCTGCGGGAAAAGAACCGCACCACCTGATGATCACGCCGGACGGAAAAACACTGATCGTCGCGAATTCCATTTCCGACAATTTCATGTTTCTCGACCCGCACACGGGCGCCGTGCGCGGCTGGCTTCAGGACATGGAAGACCCCTATCAACTGGGGTTTTCTCCGGACGGTAAATGGTTCGTCACCAACGGGCTTCGCCTCGATCGCGTCGATATCTATCGCTACGACGGCAAGGACTTCTCACTCGCCCGACACGTGCCGATTCGCAAGATGCCCAGCCACATGACGTTTTCGCTCGACAACAAGACGGTGTTCGTTTCGTTGCAGGAATCCGGCGAGGTCGCGGCCATCGATCTGCCTACGCAGACGATCCTCTGGCGCCTGCATGTCGGCGACGATCCCGCGGGTTTGTGGATGGTGCCGGGCAATCGCTACCTGCTCGTCGGCATGACGGGCGAAGACGATGTGACGGTCGTCGATACGCAAACGCATGCCGTGGTGAAGAAGATTCATACGGGGCGCGGCGCACACAATTTCCGTTCGCTCGACGACGGCACGCATGTGGCCGTCACGAACCGCGTCGACAGCACCATCAGCATTCTCGATTACAAGACGCTGACCAATACGGGCGATATCACTGGACTGATGCCCGGGCCCGACGACATGGAACTGCAAGCCGACCGCCGCCATCTGTGGGTGACGTTCCGCTTCTCGCGCCATGTGGGCGTGATCGATCTCGCGACGCGCAAGCTCGTTTCCACGATTGAAGTGGGCCGCTCGCCGCACGGCATTTTCATGGGCGACCGGGCGCCGGTCTATGCGCCCAATCCCGATTGATTGCCTGCCAGGAAACAGCGATGGTCCACGAAATAGGCCTTGAATTCGAGCGCTTCGTCGGTTTGCTTCAGACCGATGCGTATATCTACATCGTCCAGCCGCTGCTTTTCCATCTGCATCTGATGGACTACGACGAAGACGCGTACGACGCGCTTTACTGGGCCGTGGTCGGCGTGCTCGAAATCGCCGCGACCTACGCGATTCTGCGGCCCCTCGAAGCGTGGCGTCCAATCGAGAAATGGACGCAGCGTCGCGCGTTGTGGCCCGACGTCTGCTACACCTGGATCGCGAAACTGGGCATGATCAACGCGCTCTTTTTCGTCTGTCTTCAGCCCGCATTGAATCATCTGGAAACGTGGATGACCGTGCGAAATATCTGGACGATGAATCTCGACGAAATCGCGCCCGGCCTGACCGATCAGCCGCTCGTTTCATTCGTCATTTATCTCGTGGTGCTCGATTTTCTCGGCTACTGGTATCACCGCTGGCAGCATCGATTCGGAATCTGGTGGGAACTGCATGCGGTTCATCACAGCCAGCGCCAGATGTCGCTCTGGAATGACGACCGCAATCATTTCGTCGACGACATCGTGCAAACCGCCTTTTTCACTGTGGTCGGTCTGTTTATTGGTGTTCAGCCTGGGCAATTCGTCGTGCTGGTCGCGGTCGGCAATACCTTGCAGGCCATTCAGCATGTGAATGCGCGTCTTCCTTATGGCTGGCTGCTCGAACGCGTGATCGTGAGTCCCGCGTTTCATCGGCGTCATCACGCGATGGAATATGGGCATACCGGCGTGGCCTACGGCTGCAATTTCGGCGTGCTGTTTCCGTGGTGGGACATGATGTTTCGCACGGCGTCATGGGAAACCGCAGTCGAGCCGACCGGCATTACGGACCAACTGGATCGGCCTGGACAACGTGGCCGCGATTACGGCAGCGGAGTCTGGGCGCAGCAATGGCTGGCGCTCGTTCGCATCAAGGCGCGCGTCACGGCCGCGTTGTCGGGCGCGGCACGCTCGCGCTATGAGCGCGGCTAATACCGCCAACTCGAACGCCAGCCTGCCCGCTTCATTCACTATTCCATTCACACAGATCACCGATCATGCGCCGCACGCCTCGCCGCCTCTCATTGTTTTCTTTTCCGCGCCGTACCGCGTGCGCCGCGCTGATTGCCGCATCGACCTGGTTGACGAGCGCCGCTGCGTCGGCGCAAGTTGCGCCGCCCGCGTTGCAGGCGCGCGCCTGGGTTCTCATGGACGTCAGCTCGAATCAGATTCTCGCGTCCGCGAATGCCGATGCTCGCGCAGAACCTGCGTCGCTGACCAAACTGATGACCGCGTATCTCGTGTTTCAGGCTTTGCACGCGAAGCGCATCACAATGGATCAAACGGTGCTGCCGGGCGAAGCGGTACGCAGCGTCGGCAACGACGAATCGCGCATGTTTATCGAAGCCAACAAACCGGTGAGCGTGCACGATCTCTTGTACGGATTGATCGTGCAATCGGGCAACGACGCCGCCATTGCCCTCGCTGAACTCGTCGGCGGCAGTCAGGCGCAATTCGTGCAGATGATGAATGGCGCGGCCGCACATCTCGGCATGACGCACACGCATTTCGCCGATGTCAACGGTATGCCCGATCCGCAGCACTATACGAGCGCGGGCGATCTCGCCACGCTAACCGCGCACATCATTAGCGACTTCCCCGAGTATTACCCGATATTTTCCGTCAAGACGTTCACCTACGACCGGATTCAACAACCGAACCGCAACCGCCTGCTCTGGCTCGACCCGAGCGTGGACGGCCTGAAAACCGGCCATACGCAGGCCGCCGGATATTGTTTGATCGCCAGCGCAAATCGTCCGGTCGATGGCGCACCGGGCAGCTCGCGACGCGTCATCAGCGTCATCATGGGTGAGCCGACCGAGCCCGGCCGCGTGGCGGACAGTCTCAAGCTGCTGAACTTCGCTTATCACGCGTTCGATACGGTGCCGTTCTTCCGCGCCGGTCAGGCCATTTCACTTTCGCGCGTCTATAAAGGCACGCGGCTCAATGTCGATCTGGCGCCCGCGCAGAATGTCGTGGCCACCATTCCTGCCGGAACGCGCGGTCAAGTCACATCGAGCATCAAGGTGAATGCGCCGCTCATCGCGCCGTTGAACGCGGGCGAAACCGTCGGCACGGTGACGCTGTTCGATCACGGCAAAGTGCTCACGCAAGTACCGCTCGAAACGCTTTGGGCCGTGCCGCAGGCCGGTTTGCTCGACCGTGCGTGGGATTCGCTTCAATTGCTGTTCGCCAGCAAGGTCTAACTTCGGCACTACGCGCCATTCTTCATTCACGCAGAGAACCGACATGCGATCGAACAAGCAATCCGCAACGATACCGCGCCCGAGCCCGCGCAATCGCCATCCTTATGCGCGACGCCGTCTGCTGAAACTCGGCGCTTCGCTGGTTCTGGTCGGCATCGATCCCGGCCTCGCGCTCGCGAATACGCGGCCCATGATACGCGGCGTGCGCGTGTGGCCCGCCAGCGATTACACGCGCGTCACGATCGAATCCACGCAGCCTTTGCAGGTGCAGGAGCGCCAGCTTGGCGCGCCCAATCGGCTTGTGGTCGACCTGAAAGGCCTCACGCTCGATCAGGCGTTGCGCGCGCTGATTTCGAACGTGCATCCGTCCGATCCGTATATTCGCGCCGTGCGCGTGGGGCAATTCACGCCCGACGTCGTGCGCATCGTGCTCGACCTCAAAGGCGCGGTCACGCCGAAAGTGTTTTCGACTGCGCCCGCGGGCCACTACGCGTATCGGCTCATGCTCGATCTTTACCCGACCAACGCCACGCCACAGGACGCGATCGATACGCTCGCCGCACAAACCGCACAAACCACACAACCCGCGCCACCGTCGCCGCCCACACACGGCGCACAACGCAAATTGATCGTAGCCATCGACCCAGGTCACGGCGGCGAGGACCCCGGCGCAATCGGCGGCAGCGGCACTTACGAGAAACACGTGGTGCTCGATATCGCGCGGCGTCTGCGTGCGAAAATCGCCGCGTCGCCGGACATGGACGCCATGATGACGCGCGACGACGACTTCTTCGTGCCGCTCGGCACCCGCGTCGCGAAAGCCCGGCACGCGCGCGCTGACCTGTTCGTCTCCATTCACGCCGATGCTTTCACCACGCCATCCGCGTCGGGCTCGTCGGTCTTCGCGCTTTCAGAACACGGCGCATCGAGCGCGGCGGCGCGCTGGCTCGCGCAAAGCGAAAACGCTTCGGACGCCATCGGCGGACTCGATATCAAAAGCGCCGATCACGCGCTCGCGCCCGTCCTGTTCGATATGTCGACGACACAGCAAATCAACGACTCGCTCAAATATGGCGCGCTCGTTCGCGAGTCGCTCGGCAAGATCAATCATCTTCACGGCGACGGTCTGGAACAGGCCGGATTCGCGGTATTGAAAGCGCCCGATATTCCCTCGATTCTGGTGGAGACCGCGTTTATCAGCAACCCGGACGAAGAACGCAAACTCCAGATTCCGGCTTACCGCCAGCAAATGGCCGATGCGATTTACGACGGCATCCGCAAATATTTCGCAAGTCATCCGCCGCTCAAGCGCAGTGTCACCGTTTGAATCTCGCCGCCACGTCTCGCATCGACGTTCAGGACAGCTAGTTTCGCGGTGCGCTGGTAAAATGCCTGTGATTTCAGCTAATTTTTTTGTGCGTCGACCATGCGAATTCTCGCGATTGAAGATGACCCCGATATTCTCGGCAATATCGCCAGCTATTTCGGTGCCCGAAACACGATGGTCGATTGCGCGCTCGACGGCGTGCAAGGCTATGCGCTCGCCACGCGCAACGAATACGACGTCATCATTCTCGATCTCGCGCTGCCGAGGCTCGACGGCTACGAGTTGTGCCGCCGCCTGCGCGAAGACGCGCAATGCGAAACGCCGCTCATCATGGTCACGGCGCGCGACACGCTCGACGAACGGCTCGCGGGTTTTCATGCCGGCACCGACGACTATCTCGTGAAGCCGTTCGCGCTCGCCGAACTCGGCGCGCGCGTCAAGGCGCTTTCGCAACGTCCGCGCAAACGGTCTGTCGCGCGCTCGCTGCAGGTCGCTGACCTCGTGCTCGATCTCGACACGCGCGAACTCGCGCGCGCGGGCCGCACCCTGCGTCTGCCGCCGGCACCCATGACCTTGCTGAAAATTCTCATGCAGGAAAGTCCTTCGGTGGTGGCGCGCGCGCGTCTCGAAGAAGCGTTGTGGCTCGACTCGCCACCCGACAGCGACAGCCTGCGCACGCACATTCATCAGTTGCGGCAGGTGATCGACAAGCCGTTCGAGCAAGCGCTGCTGCAGACGGTGCACGGCGTGGGTTATCAACTACGCGCGGCGCAAGACGATGCGCACTGACACGCCGCCAGACGCGAGCGCAACACGTTCGCAGACTCGTCCGGAAGCGCATCCGCGCCGCACGCTCGCACGCGATTTCCTGCTCGCCTATTTGCTGCTCGCGCTGCTCGTCGGCGCACTGCTCTCGCTCGTTTCGATGTGGACCGTCAACCGCCTCGAAACGCATTTGCAGCAGATCGACATGGGCATGGCGCTCGACCGCGTGCGCGACGAATATCTGGCGGGCAAGAGCGTCGGCCGCGTGAACCGCTTCTTTCACGGCGAGCCGGGCAGCGATACGTTTCCCACCTGGCTGCGCGACGTCGAGCCCGGCTTCTCGCGCCTCGAACACGGCGACCGCGACTGGCACGTGATGGCCGACGATCGCGACGGCGTGCGCTACATGCTGCTGCGCGATTACACGGCTTTCGAGGAACGCCGCGTGCATTCGCACTGGCTCACCGTGCTCAGCGTGGGCGCGAGTCTGCTCGTGGCGTTTCTGCTGGGCGGCGCCGTCACGCGCCGCTTCGTTCGTCCGCTGATCCGGCTCGCGGAACAGGTCGTCAAGCGTCCTGCCCTGCCGCCGCAAACGCGTCTCGCGCACGCGTATCCGGAGAACGAAATCGGCCGGCTCGCCGCCGCTTTCGACGCCACCTACAACGAACTCGAAGCCGCGCTGCAACGCGAAAAACTCTTTACCGCCGATGTGAGCCACGAATTGCGCACGCCGCTCACGGTCATTTCGAGTTCGTGCGAACTGCTGCTCGACGACCCCGCGCTCACCGCCACGCAGCGCGCGAAACTCGAACGCGCGCACGCGGCCTCGCGCGACATTCATCAGCAACTCGCCGCCTATCTGATGCTGTCGCGCGGTTCGGCCACGGCCACGGGCTTCGCGCAGAGCGACGTCGCCAGCGTGGTGCGCGAGGAAATCGCACACTGGTCGCTACGCGCCACGCAACTCGGCCTGCGTATGGAAGGCGAATTCGGCGCGGTTGATGCATTACCTGGGATGACGAATCTTTTTCCGGCGGCGCTTCAGCGTATCGTGCTGTCGAATCTGATCCGCAACGCGCTCCAGCACGCAGCCAGCGGCACGCGCATTCTCGTGCGCGCCGACGCCGCCAGTTTCGAAGTCGCCGACGACGGCCCCGGCATCGCGGCCGGCGTGAAGCCCCATGTTTTCACGCCCTTCGTGCGCGGCGGCGAAGCGGGCGTGGACAATCTCGGTCTCGGGCTCTCGCTCGTCCAGCGCATCTGCGAGCATCAAGGCTGGCGCATCACGCTCGATTCCGCGCCCGGCGCGGGCACGCGCTTTCGGATCGAACTCACGGCAAGCAAGGCCGCGATCGACTGAAAATGCCTTGAATCAGGGGCTTTTCGCATCGACCAAGTATCTGCGAAAACTGCCTTCGCCCGAATCATAACGATGGCGACATCAAGAAAACGTTAAGACGTCGATACGCGCGCACCGGGACACCACACCATGCGCGCGACTCATGAAGTCAGCGAAATTATTCAACGTTGACACACGCGTGCAACGGTAGGATGCGGTGTTTTCCGCTACTGCCATTGCATACGCACGTTCATGAGCACAGGTCTGAGTTCACGCCGCGCCTTCGCCACGCGCACGATTTTCACCGCCCTCCTTTTGCTCGTGCTGCTCGGCGTGGGCGCATCGGTTTGGGCGTTTTCCGGTTACGTCTGCGTCGCGGCGACCGACAAGGACAATGCGCTCGTCGCGTGGTTTTTGCACACGACCTACCAGCGCTCGCTCGACCGGCAGTCCGCCGAGGTGACTGTGCCGGACGATCTCGTCAACGACATCAACGTGCGCGCGGGCGCGCATCTCTACGCGCAGCATTGCGTCTACTGCCACGGCGCACCTGGCGTGCGTCTCGATCCGATCGGCGCGGGCATTTCGCCGCGCGCGCCGGATCTGCTCGCCGCGAAACGCCACAACGGGCCGCAATCGACGTTCTGGGTCATGCGCCACGGCGTCAAGATGACCGCGATGCCCGCCTTCGGCAAATCGCTCGACGACTCGCAGCTCTGGCAACTCGCGGCATTCCTGCGCGCCAGACGCGGCATCGACGCCGACGGCTACCGCGCGCTCACCGCCCCGATGGCGGACGCGAGCGGCGATCCTTCCACCGGCCGGAAGAGTCCCTTGGCGGATTAGTGGTTAACCCTGGGAGATAAGACCTCTAGACTTTTGCTCATGGATTGCGGCGAGTTGCCGCAGCCAATCACGAAACAGATCGGAGGTCGTCATGAAGTCGCTTGTCCAGGTTGCTGCTGTTGCCCTTGCTCTCACGTTGCCGGTTGCCTCGTTCGCTCAGTCGAACGGCGGCCTGACCCGCGCGCAGGTTCGCGCCGAACTCGTGCAGCTCGAACAGTCGGGCTATCGTCCCGGCGACGGCGACAACGCCCACTATCCGGAAGCGATCCAGGCGGCCGAAGCCAAGGTCGCCGCGCAGAACAGCGCGGTGGGCGGCGCGGCGGCAGGCTCGTCGGCGGCAGGCGGCCGCGCGCAAGCCGGCCAGTAAGGCCAGGCGAGCGCCGATAAACGCCAATAAGCGCCGATGAACGCCAATGCGCGCATCGGCCTCACAGGCGCGGCGCGCTTGCGGCTGGCGCATGACCGGCTAGCCGCGCCGAGCGCGCAAAGCGGGCGTGCGCGCGGCACACGACGCACGCCCAGCGCGGGATCGCGGCAATCCGCCGCACCGCTATCGTGCGGCGGACCTCGATCGCGTCAAGCCGACAGGTCTTACACTGGTTACCGTCGCCCGCCGAGGAACCGCCCGTGCCTATCCAGTATCTGCGCAGCTTCACGTCCGTGGAACGCACCGAGAAAGCCAATCTCCGGCTCGGCCGCGCGCTCGCCTGCATCGCGGGCGCGGCCAACGCCGGCGGCTTCCTGGCGGTCGGGCAGTACACCTCGCACATGTCCGGCATCGTCTCGTCGGTGGCCGACAACCTCGCACTCGGCGACATCGGCCTCGCGCTCGCCGCGCTCAGCGCGATCTTCGCCTTCGCGGGCGGCGCGGCCACCTCTGCAGTCCTGATCAACTGGGGACGCCGCCGCGCCGTGCACAGCGTCTATGCCTTGCCGATGATGCTCGAAGCCCTGCTGCTGACGGGCTTCGCCGTGCTCGGCGCGAATATGGAACATCATCGCGTGCTGTTCGTGCCCGCCACCGTCGCGCTGCTTTGCTACGTGATGGGCCTGCAAAACGCGATGATCACGAAGATCTCGCACGCCGAAATCCGCACGACGCATATGACCGGCATCGTGACCGATCTCGGCATCGAGCTCGGCAAGGGGCTGTACTGGAACTGGGGCGTGCCGGCGGGCGCGGCGCAACACGTGCGCGCGGACATGCTTCGCGTACGCGTGCTGGCCTCGCTGCTCGGCATGTTCCTGATCGGCGGGCTGGGCGGCGCGCTGGCGTTCCGGCATCTGGGTTTTTCGTCCGCAGCCTTGCTCGCGGCCGCGCTGCTCACGCTCGCCTGCGTGCCGCTCGCCGACGATCTGCGCCGCTGGTCGCCGCGCGATCCGGCCTGATTCATCCGGATTCGGCTTGACGACGTCAGGCGCGGCGCGTTGCGCTACGCCGTCGCGAGACCCGCCGCCCCGCCGCTGAGGAATTCGACGATGCTCGCGGGCGCGCGCTCGTCGAGACACAGCGCGAGCGTGGTGCAGGAATCCAGCGCCGCCGCGTGGCTGCGCGCAAACATCTTCGTTTCGTAGGCGGCGAACGCGGCCTCGGCATCGCCGGGATGCGCGGCGATGGCCGCGCCAAGCTCCGCGCCGTCGAGCATGGCGAGATTCGCGCCCTCGCCGGCGGGCGGCGCGAGATGCGCGGCGTCGCCGAGCAGCGTCACGCCGCGCACGCGCGCCCAGCGATGATCGACCGGCAGCATGAAAAGCGGACGCGGAACCGGTGCGCCCTCGCCATCGGTGATCAACGCCATGAGCGCGGGCGACCAGCCCGCGAATTCCGCCGCAATGGCGGCGGTCGCGCGGGCCGCGTCGTTGAAGTCGATCGCGTCGAACCACGCGAGCGGCCGGTTCAGCGCGATATACGCGTGCAGCACGCCGCCGGGCTCGCGATGCGCGAAGATCCCTTTGCCGGGCGCGGGCGCGAACAGGCCGCCGCTGCCGACCGCCTCGGCGGCAGCGGCGTGGCGCGTATCGGCGTCGCGCAAATTCGTTTCGATGAAGGTCGTGCCGACGTACTCGGGCACCGCCGCCGACAGCAGCGGCCTGACCTTCGACCACGCGCCATCGGCGCCCACCAGCAACTGGCTGACCACGCTCGAACCATCGGTGAACGTCAGCCGGTGCTCGCCATCGCCGAGCGGCGCGACCTCGCTGAGCTTCTTGCCCCAGCGCACCGTTTCCGGCGGCAGCGACGCCAGCAGCATGGCGCGCAACTCGCCGCGCAACACTTCGGGCCGCCCGCCCGTGCCGTCGTCGGGTTCATCGAGCAGCAGCGTGCCCTGCGCATCCCGCACGCGCGTGGCCTCGCCGCCCACGTGAACGATCGCCCGAAACGCGTCGCTCAGACCGGCCGCCGCCAGCGCGGCCTGACCGTCCTGCTCGTGAATGTCGAGCATGCCGCCTTGCGTGCGCGCTTGCGCCGACGGCTCCGCCTCGTAAATAGTCGCGGGAATGCCGTGCAGATGCAGGACCCGCGCGAGCACCAGCCCACCGAGTCCCGCGCCGACGATCGTCACCGGTGTCGTCATCGCGTTTCCTTTCAATCGGTCATATACGGAACATTCATGGAACGACGTTCCAGAGGAAAAATAGTTTGGAACGAAGTTCCATTGATGTCAAGCTACGGGGATGACCACGGAAATCCGGACACGGCGGCGCGCCGACGCGCTTACCAAACAGCGGATCGTCGAAGCGGCGATCGTGATCCTCGACCAGGACGGCGAGGACGCGCTGACCTTTCGCGCCCTTGCGGCGCATCTCGCGACCGGCAGCGGCGCGATCTACTGGCACGTCGCCGACAAGCAGACCTTGCTCGCCCAGGCCACCGACCAGATCGTTGCCGCCGCGCTACATGAAGCGGCAACGCGGCCGCAACCGCAGGACGCGATTCGCGCGCTGGCGCTCGGCGTTTTCGATGCGATCGACGCTCACCCGTGGGTCGGCGCTCAGCTCGCGCGCGATCCGTGGCAGTACGCGGTCTTGCGGATACTCGAAGGCGTCGGCGTGCAGGTGCAGGCAATGGGCGTGCCCGAGCCCGCGCAATTCAACGCGGCGACGGCCATCCTGAGCTTCATTCTCGGACTCGCAGGGCAGTACGCAACGCGTCCGCAAGCGACGCTCGAAGGCATGGATCGGGTGGCGGTGCTGGAGAACGTCGCCGAGAAATGGGCGCAGCTCGATGCGGCGCGACACCCGTTCGTGCGTCAGGTGGCGGCCATGCTGTCGGGTCACGACGACCGCGAGCAGTTTCTCGCCGGCATCGACTTCATTCTGGCCGGCATCGTACAGAACACGATCGTGTCCTGATCGGCGCGATTGGTTATTAATCAGCTATCCGAATCAAATGGAGCGTGCCCCTCAGGGCGCGGGCAACAGCCGGCTCAGTTCATCCAGCGCTGTGCTCTGATAAGCCGGACGCGACACCATCCAGGTCCGGATCTCGGTCAGCGGAATGGACTGCACGGTGCTCGCAACCGCGAGCGTGGCGAGCACCGATTTCGGGAACACCGCCACGGCCGTTCCGGCGGACACCGCCGCAAAAATTGCGTGATAGGAGTGGTATTCGATGATCTCGGGACGAGATCCCACGTCCGCGTGTTGCGCGTGTTGCGACTCCAGCCATTGCTCGCCGAGCCGGCGATAGGTGCAGCCCTTCGGAAACGCCGCGAGCGGATAATGCGCCGCGCTCCCGGATGCAGCGCCCGCGCGGCCCGGCACCAGCAGCAGCAACTCCTCGCGAAACACCGGCACCGCCGCGAGACTGGCATCGTCGTCCGTGTTGAATTCGAGGGCGGCGCGCTCGTCGGTTTCAGCCACGAAGGCGCAATCGAGCCGGCTGGCCTTCACGTCGTCGATCAAGGCACGCGTGGTGCCCGTCGAGATTTCCAGCTGCACCTCGGGCCACAGACTCTGATACGCGCCCAGCAGCCCCGGCAGCCGCGCCGCCGCCGTACTTTCCATCGCGCCGATTCTCAGCTTGCCGAAGGGAACGTCCGACTGCATCGCCTGGCGCGCCTCTTCCGCAAGCGTGAGCATGCGATGCGCGTAGCCAAGCAGACGCTGCCCGTTCCCGGTCAGCGTCATGCGCTTGCCTTCGCGCGAAAAGAGCTGCACGCCCAGTTCTTCTTCGAGCTGCTTGACACGCGTGGTGACGTTCGATTGCACGCGCTGCAGCAACTGCGCCGCGCGCGTGACGCTCTGTTCCTTCGCGACCAGGCTGAAAATCTCCAGATCGAGCAGTTCCATACGACGATTCCCGAATAACGAATATATCAATCCCAACCATCTCTATTCGAGATTTTACCGCCGTTCAAGCGAGAGTCGAAACGGCCGAATTGAGTCGCGTCACGGCGTCGCGCATTTCCGCTTCGAGCGCACGCACGAGTTCGGCGGCCGGCAGCGCGCGGGACAAAGACGCAGCCTGGCCGGCCCATTGCGCGCCATAACCGAACTCGCCCTTTGCCTTGGCCGCCGCATTCAATGCCTTGCCTGCGTCGTAGGTGATGGGATAGGCGGGCACGGTTTTCGGGCTCCCTTCCTCGTGCACGATCTGCGTGAATTTATTCACGATCGAACGCGCCGCGCGGCCGGAAATGGCCTCGGTGAAGGTGGTGTGTTCGGCGGCAGCGCCGAGCAACGCTTTGCGATAACCGTCGTCGACCGACGTTTCCGGACACGAAACGAACGCCGTTCCCAGCTGCGCCGCCGATGCGCCGAGCGCCAGCGCCGCCACGATGCCCGCGCCGTCCATGATGCCGCCCGACGCAATCACCGGCAGACTGCATTTCGCGGCCACGAGCCGCGTGAGCGCGAACGTGCCGAGATAATCGTCTTGCGGCGTGGCATCGAAAATACCGCGATGGCCGCCCGCTTCGATCCCTTGCACGACGATCGCATCGACACCGGCCGCCTCGACCTGGCGCGCTTCATCCAGATTGGTCGCGCTCGCGAGCAGGCGAATGCCCGCCTGTTTGTAAGCGGCAATCAGCGCGGCATCGGGCAAACCGAAATGAAAGCTCACGACCGGCGGACGCGCTTCGAGCAGCATCGACTGCATCGCTTCGTCGGCGATGAAACTGGTGTAGATCTCGCGCAACTGCGCCGGCGGCTCGGCGTCGTACAGCGCGAAGTGGCGCTGTAGCCATTTGAGCCAGGTTTGCTCGACTTCGCGATTCGCCACCGCGGGCGCGTGGCAAAAGAGATTCACGTTGAACGGTTTCTGGGTCAGCGCGCGCGTGGCGTCGATGGCCTTGCGCGCCTCGACGGCATTCATTGCGCCGAGCCCGAGCGAGCCGAGCCCGCCGGCATTCGACACCGCCGCAGCCAGCGCGGGCGTCGCCACGCCCGCCATCGGCGCCTGAATGATGGGCTTCTCGATGCCCAGGATTTCCAGAAGAGTGCCCGAAGATTTCACGTTCATGGTGACCTCATTTCGTTCGCTGAACAGCGAGGAGTGATGCGCCTTTCGACACGGCATCATCTTACATGGAAATCATGCATTCTATATCTATCTTTTTTTGAGATTAATCGCGCAGGCGTGCAGGCCGTCACGTTCCAGTGTCGGATTGCCAGGCTGCCGGCGCTCAAGCGCGCAAGCCCACCGGTACGTTGAGCGTGGTCTTCACGCGTTCCATCGCCACGAAGGTTCGGAAACTCTTCACATTCCCTTCCGCGAAAAACAGCGAGCGCGTCAGTGCGGTGTATTCCGCCATGTCCCGCGCGCAGAAGATCAGAATGAAATCGACGTCGCCCGTCACGTAATAACACTGCTGGACCTGCTCGCACGCTTCGAAGCGCGCCTTCATCGCGTCGAGTAATTCGACGGCCTCATTTTCGGCCGATACATGCGTGATCACCGTCACGTGCGAACCGAGCGCGCCCGGATTCAACACGCTGCAATCGCTTTCGATCACACCGCTCTTGCGCAGGCGCTGCAGACGCCGCGCGACGGACGGCACCGAAAGATTGATCTGCTGACCGATTTCCCGATGCGGAACCTGATTGTCCCGCTGGACGATGTCGAGAATCTTGAGGTCGAAATCATCGAGTTCGATGCCGCGGTCTGTCGTGGCCATGAGAAAAATTCTCGTATTGAGGTGCAAGGAAGAAGCCGGATTTATACGCGTGAATCGCTTTCAAGCGTGAGAATTTATTGCATTTCCCACTCGAATTACGATTACAAATAACGCCAGCATCGCAATATTATTTCACGCATCGAATCGACGCCATGTCTTACGGAGTGAGTTAAATGCTGATCGCCAATCCGCGCGCCACCTACGCCCCTTACCCTTCCTCGCTGCAGACCATCCTGAACGTGCGCGCAGCCGATGAAAGCGGAGCGTGGCTCTCCAGTTGGGGCCAGCTTTCGCGCTCCGCCACGCCTTTGTGGGATCTGCCCGATGCGGCCGCGGCGCTGGGCATCGCGCGCCTGAGCGTGAAAGACGAGGGCCTGCGCTCGCCGCTCGGCAGTTTCAAGGCGCTCGGCGCGCCGATCGCGCTCACGCGGCTGATCCTGCGTCTCTGGCACGCGCACAATCTGAATCCGCAAGGTCTGCTACGCGGCGATTACGCCAGCCTGCTCGCGTCGCTCACGGTCATCAGCGCGACGGACGGCAACCACGGCAAAGCGCTGGCCGCCGCCGCGCGCGATATCGGTTGCCAATGCGTGATCGTGCTTCACGCCAACGTCAGCCGCGAGCGCGAGGACGCCATCGCGCACTACGGCGCACGCATCGTCCGCATCGAAGGCGACTACGACGCGTCCGTCGAACATGCCGCGAAACTCGCGGCGGACAATCAATGGCATGTCGTCTCGGACACCTCGTACGAAGGCTACGAAACGATTCCACGCGACGTCATGCAGGGCTACGGCGTGATTGCCGCCGAGACGCTTGCGCAACTCGACAGCCCGGTCACGCACGTGTTTTTGCAGGGCGGCGTCGGCGGCCTCGCGGCGGGCGTCGCGAGTTATCTCTGGGAGCGCTTCGGCGCGCAGCGCCCGCAATTCATCGTCGTCGAACCGCAGCAGGCCGATTGTCTGTATCAAAGCGCGATTGCGGGTCGCGCGACTCGTGCAACGGGCAGCGTCGATTCAGTGATGGCCGGTCTGGCTTGCGGCGAAGCCTCGCCTCTCGCGTGGAAAATTCTCGACGGCTGCATCGACCACTTCATGACGATCAGCGACGACGACGCCGTGGCCGCCATGCGCGCACTCGCCGCCGGATCGGAACACGATGCGCCACTGGTCGTGGGCGAGTCGGGCGCGGCGGGGTTCGCTGGCCTGAGCGCACTAGTACGGAATCCTGATCTTTCGTTGCAAGTCGGCTTGGGATCGGCATCGCACGTGCTCGTCATCAACACGGAAGGCGCGACGGCGCCCGGCGTCTATGAAGAGCTGGTCGGCGAGTCGGCGATCAGCGTCGGCTCGCGCCAGGCGGAGTGGATGAACGCGATCGAACACTGACATCGGCAAAACAGGTCACGAGACAGGTCACGAAATGGAAACCTCGCTGCAAGAAAAGCTGCAAGGCTGGCGCCGCCAGTTGCACCGGAATCCCGAAACCGGATTCGAAGAAGTGCAAACGTCCGACTACGTCGCGAACATTCTCAAGACGCTTGGCATGGACGTGCACCGGAACATCGGCGGAACCGGACTCGTCGCCAATCTGAAAGTCGGCAACGGTACGCGTGCGATCGGCCTGCGCGCCGAGATGGACGCGCTCAATATCGCCGAGCAGGCGCCCGGCCGATCCTATGCGTCGTGCAACGCGGGGAAGATGCACGCGTGCGGCCACGACGGGCATATGGCGATGATCCTCGGCGCAGCACAACTGCTCGCAGAACGTCGCGATTTCGACGGCACGGTGCGCTTCATTTTCCAACCCGCCGAAGAACACGGACGCGGCGCCAAGGCCATGATGGCCGACGGTTTGTTCGAACGCTTTCCCGTCGACGCGATCTTCGGCGTGCACAATATGCCCGGCCTGCCCGCCGGCAGTATCTCGACGCGCTCCGGCGGCGTCATGGCCAGCGAAGATAATTTCGTTATCCATATTAAATCGCGCGGCACGCATGCGGCGCGACCGCATATGGGCGTCGATCCTGTTGTGATTGCCGCGCAGATCGTGCTCGCGCTGCAGACCATCGTTTCGCGCAATCTGGACCCGAGCCAAAGCGCCGTTATTTCGTGCACGGAAATCATCACGGATGGTCTGCGCAACGTGATTCCCTCGAATGTCGTCATCAAGGGCGATACGCGCAGTTATTCGCCCGAGGTGCAGCATCTGCTGGCGACCCGCATGCGCGAAGTGAGCGAAGGCATTTGCCGTACGCACGGCGCCGAATGTGCGTTCGAGTACACGCACGAATTCGTGCCGACCGTGAATACGCCGGCATTCGTCGACGTGGCTGCGGCGGCGGCGAGCAAGGTCGTTGGCGCGGACATGGTCGACGCGAACGTTCAGCCGATGATGATTTCGGAAGACTTCGGCGCGTTTTTGCAGGTCGTGCCGGGCAATTTCGCGTTCATCGGCAACGGCATCGACGCGGACGAAGGCGGCACGCCGCTGCACAATGCCGGCTACGATTTCAACGACCGCATCCTGACGACAGGCGCGCGGTATTTTGCGGAGATTGTGCGGATGCAGTTGGCGGTAGGGTGAGCGGGCGTGTGGGGCGTGGCGCCGCTCCAGCCCCCGCCTCACTTCGCCTTCGGCACCAACCTCAAAAACGCCCGCACCGCCGGCGCGCGCTCATGCTTCCTGCACACGAGCGCCAGTTCCGACGTAATCGGCTTACCCGCAATCCGTCGATACACGATGCCCGGCAAGCTCACACAGCCCGCCAGCGCGTCAGGAATCACCGCCACCCAGCCGTTCACCGACACGCACGCGAGCACCGCCAGCAAGCCGCCCGGCCGCGCCGCGACGCGCGGCACGAAGCGCCCGCGACGCGCGAGTTCGAGCGTGCCGAATTCCTGCTCCGGCACCGCGAAACTGGCCTCCGCGAGATCGGCCGGACGCAGCGTCTCCAGCGCCGCATAGGGCGAATCCGCCGGCACCGCCGCCACGAACGCGTCGCGCTGCAAGGTGAACACGCGCACGGTGTCGGGCAGCGTGAGCGGCGGCCGCACGTAAGCGACGTCGAGCAGACCCGTCTCCAGACGCCGCGCCACGTCTTCCATCGGGATCTCGGTCACGCTCACTTCCACGCGCGGCCAGGCGGCGCGAAACTCGCCGATCGAGCGTTGCAGCGCGCCCGAATACACCGCCGACGACACATAACCCGCCACGATCCGCCCCACTTCGCCGCGCGCCGCCAGCGCCGCGAGTTCCTGTCCGCGTTGCAGATGTTCGAGCGCCGCCGCCGCTTCGGGCAGATACGCCTCGCCCGCCGCGGTCAGCGACACCGCCGTGCGCGAACGATGAAACAGCCGCGCGCCCAGATGACGCTCGGCTTCCTGAACGTGGCGCGTGAGCGCGGGCGGCGCCATGTCCAGCTCTTCGGCCGCGCGCGCGAAATGCAGATGCCGCGCCACACTGAGAAAGGCCCGCACGTGGCGCAGTTCGAGACGACTCATGATTACCGGTTTCGTGAAGCAAATTGCTATTTTATGGCAATGACTGATAACCGTCGATGATGCGACGATGCGTGCTCTTTCTTCACGTCTTTTTCTTCACGTTTTTTCCTGCGCGCCAGCATCGCTCATCGCCATGTCCGATTCGTCCGTCTCCAGCGCCACGCTCGACCCCGTCGCGCCAATCGATCCGCACCCGGATTCGTTTTCCAGCCGCCATCCAAACGTTACGCTCGCCGTCGCGTCCGCGACCTGCGCGTTGATCGTGCTCGACACCAACGTCGTCGCCGTATCGTTACCCTCGATCGCGCACGCTTTTCACGCGAGTTTCGCCGACATCGAATGGGTCGTCAGCGCCTATATGACCGCGTTCGCCGCCTGCCTGCTGCCCGCCGGCGCGATCGCCGACCGCTTCGGCCGCCGTCGCGTGCTGCAATGCGGTCTCGCGCTGTTCGCGCTCGCCTCGCTCGGCTGCGGCGCGGCGCCC
>NZ_JAAGPN010000120.1:0-24333 GCF_017104805.1 Paraburkholderia sp. Ac-20347
CGGCCACGCTGCGCGAGTTGCGCGACGCCGCGCTCGCCGACGAGCACGGCCACAAGCTGCGCGCGGCGCTCGCGAGACACGCGCTCGCCTGATTCGCGCGCGGCGCGCAGCAAGACATCGAGATCGACATTGACATGAAAGCGCCCACCTTCAGCCGTCCGCACAAGATTCATTTTTCCGAATGCGATCCCGCGGGCATCGTGTTTTATCCGCAGTATTTCGTGCTGTTCAACGATCTGATCGAAGCGTGGATCGACGATCTGTTGCCCGAGGGTTATCACGGCGTGATCGGCGCGCGGCGCATCGGCATGCCGACCGTGCGGCTCGAAGTCGATTTCAAGGCGATCAGCAAGATGGGCGACCGCGTGACGCTGTCGCTCGACGTGCAGCGGCTCGGCAATGCGTCGCTGGTGCTCGCGTGGGCCTGCACGGGCGCGGACGGCGTGGTGCGCATGAGCGCGCTGCAAACCCTTGTGACGACCTCGCTCGACACCCACAAGGCCATTCCGATGCCCGACGATCTGCGCGGCGCCATCGAGCTGGCCATGGCGCGCGCGCAGACCGGCTGAGCGCTCGCGCCTGGACGTTCAGGCCGGCGGACGATGCAGTTCGATCAAGAGCCGCAGCGTGGCCTTCAATTCTTCGGCCTTGTCCTTGCCGAGCGGTTCGAGCACCTGATCCTCGTGCTGCCTGGCCTGCACCATCAGTTCCGATACGAGCTTCTGCCCGCGCGGCGTGATGCGCACGTTCGTCACGCGCCGGTCGGCTTCGCTCGGAATCCGCTTGACGTAGCCCTGCGCCTCCATGCGGTCGAGCAGGCGCGTCACGGTGGGCTGTTTCGTCACCGAAATCTGCGCGAGCCGTCCGATGCTGATGGGCTTGCCGTCCGAGAGCGTGGAGAGCACGCGCCAGTCCGACACCTCGAATCCCGCCGCCTGCACGATCACGTGGAATTCGCCCGAGATCAGCTGGCTGACCTGGGCGAGCAGCGCGGGCGTGTAGCTGTCGACGAAGCTGGGGGCGATGGGCTGGCTCATACGGGTCTGGACGGGCGGGTGGCGAATCGGTGGAAGCGGCAGGAACGGCCTGAGCGGCCGGAACGCAAACATACCACGACGCTTGTGCGGCCCTTGTCGGCGAAAGGAAAAAAGGGGTTAACCATGATTTTGAATTGATTTATACCTAAAGATAATTTTGGCGTCATAGGATGCATTCGCCGTGTGTGCGCAGGACGATCGAGGAGCGGCAAAACAGCGGCAGAGAGAACGCGAACAAGCGGTTCAGAACCGAAAGGAGCGCAAGATGACGAGCAGTCTGCAGCAACTGACCACCGATCTCGCGAGCGGCCGTGTGCGCATCGTGGACCTGACGCAAACGCTGTCGCCCGAGTTTCCGGCGCTGCAGTTGCCGCCGCAGTTCGGCCAGGTGTGGGCGTTCAGGATGGAGACGATCAGCCAGTACGACGAGCAGGGTCCGGGCTGGTACTGGAACAACTTTTCCTGCGGCGAGCACACCGGCACGCACTTCGACGCGCCCGTCCACTGGATCTCCGGCAAGGACCACGCGCAGAATTCCGTCGATACGATCGACGTGAAGAATTTCGTGGCGCCGGCTGTCGTCGTCGATGCGAGCGCCGAGATTGCGGCGGATCCGGACTGGCTGCTGACCGTCGAGTTTCTGGAGGCGTGGGAAGTGCGCCACGGCCGCATTCCCGCCGGCGCGTGGGTGCTGCTGCGCTCGGACTGGTCCAAGCGCACCGATCCCGCCGAATTCCTCAATCTGCGCGAGGACGGCGCGCATACGCCCGGCCCGACCCAGGCGGCCGTCGAGTGGCTGATTCACGAACGCAAGGTGCATGGCTTCGGCGTGGAAACCATCAATACCGATGCGGGGCAGGCCTACGCGTGGCCGGTGCCGTATCCGTGTCACACGCTCATGCACGGCTCGAATCGCTACGGCCTGCAGTGCCTGAAAAATCTCGATCAACTGCCGCCGACGGGCGCGGTCATCGTCTCCGCGCCGTTGAAGATCCAGGCCGGTTCGGGCAGCCCGTTGCGCGTGCTGGCGATGGTGCAGGACTGAAACCGGCGCGCCTGAGACGCATTGCAGCGGGACATTTCACCGCATGAATCGGCGTCCGATGTACGAATTGATGTACATCAATGTCAGTAGGTCGCACGCCAGTACGCTTTGAATATCGACCACGATTTCACGAGCGAACAGGAGAAAGACCATGCGTGCAATGGACGTCATGACCCCGAACGTCGTTACCGTCAGCCCCGAAACGACCGTGCGCGACGCAGCGAAGCTGCTGCTGGACCGCCGTATCAGCGGCGCGCCGGTGCTCGATGCGCAGGGGCAGCTCGTGGGCATCATCAGCGAGGGCGATTTGCTGCGGCGCATCGAGATCGGCACGGACACCACGCGCCGCAAGCGCTGGCTCGACTTCTTCGCGACCAACGCCGACGCGGACGCCTATGTGAAGTCGCACGCGCGCCGCGTCGAAGATGTGATGACGACCGAGATCGTCAGCGTGAACGAGGAAGATTCGCTCACGCACATCGCGGCGCTGATGGAGCGGCGCGGCGTGAAGCGCGTGCCGGTGCTGCGCGACGGCACGCTCGTGGGCATCGTGAGCCGTGCGAATCTGTTGCAGGCGCTGGCGAGCAGCGCCGAGGAGCCGCAGCCCGTGTCGTCGAGCGATCGCGAGATCCGCGAGCGTCTGGTGGCGGAACTCGAAGGGCGGCCGTGGGCGTTCGCGGGGCGTAACGTCGTCGTGCGCGAGGGCGTCGTGCATCTGTGGGGCACCTTCAATTCCGCCGACGCCGTGCGAGCGGTGCGCGTGGCCGCCGAAGGCATTCCCGGCGTGCGCGCCGTGGAGGATCACACCGAGCCGTATCCGATCATGCCGGGCATCTGAAACCCGGAATCCGAAGCGGCCGGGCGGAACCGGCGCGCTTCGCACGTCAAAAGGCCGGCGCAACGCCGGCCTTTTTTATCGGATCGACGATTGCGTCATGCGCCGGCCGCGAGCGCGCTTTCCAGCGTGGCGAAGGTCCGCTCGGCGGTGCGGTCGAAATGCAGCGGCGTGACCGACACGCGTCCCGAGCCGACGACGGCCGTTTCCGTATCCGGACCGTTTTCGCGCGGACCGCGATGAAAGCGCAGCCAGTGATAGTCGATGCCGCGCGGGTCGGTCAGCGGCACCACGTCGATGCCTTGCACGAGGCCCACACCCTGACGCGTGACGGTGAGCGGTCCCGCCGCGCTGGCGTCCACATCGGGGAAATTCACGTTCAGGCACACGGGCGCGTCGTGCGAGATCGCTGCGAGACGGCGGATCACGTCCGGCGCGAGCGCGCGCGCCGTGTCCCAGCGCACGTGCTCGCGGTCGCGGAAGGTCTGGCTGAGCGCGATCGACGGCAGGCCGAGCAACAGGCCGGTCATGGCGGCGCCGACCGTGCCCGAGAACATCGTCTCCACGCCGAGATTGGCGCCGCGGTTGATGCCGGAAAGCACCAGCGTGGGCGTGACGTCGCCCATCAACTGGCGCACGGCCATCACCACGCAGTCGCCGGGCGTGCCGAGCACGCCGAAGCGGCGCTCGCCGCGACGGCTCACGCGCAGCGGCGAATGCAGGCTGATCGAGTGCGAGGTGCCGCTCTGGTCGTGTTCGGGCGCGACGACCCAGACTTCGTCGGCCAGTTCGTGCGCGACTTCTTCGAGCACGGCGAGGCCGGGCGCGTCGATGCCGTCGTCGTTGGTCAGGAGCACGCAGGGCAGTTTCGGTGCGGATACGGACATGGTGATTAGCGCTTCCAGTGAGGGGGCGGGGAAGGTCATTATCGGATAAAGGGCCATTTCGCGACGGGAGCCCTCGCATCCGGGATAGACTAGCGCGTCGGCGTGCGCGCCGAACCCCGATGATCCGAAGCCCCTGACGACGCGCGCGGCGTGGCCGCAGCGAGGAGAACCCCGTGAAGCCGCAAGACCCGCCGGATATTGCTCGCGTGCTGTTTGTCGTCGCGATCCTCTGCGCGTTGACGGTCGGCAGCCTCTACGTCATGCGCCCGTTCCTGCCCGGGCTGATCTGGGCGACCACCATCGTCGTCGCCACCTGGCCCGCCATGCTCGCCGTCGAGCGGCGCTGCCGGCGGCGCTGGCTCGCCACGCTCTGCATGCTGCTGATTCTGCTGGTGGTGATCGTGCTGCCGCTCTACGAAGCGATCTCCACGCTCGCCGCGCACGGCGCCGAGATCATGGACCTGATCCGCAAGCTGCCGGATTACGCGCTGCCGCCGCCGCCCGGCTGGGTGCACGACCTGCCGATGATCGGCGCGCGCGTGGCCGACAAATGGCAGTCGTTCTCCGACGCCGGTCCGGGCGGCCTGCTCGCGCAGCTCGAACCTTACGCGTCGATTGCGGCGCACTGGCTGATCGGCCATGCGGCTTCGGTGGGCGTGTTCGTGATCCACATGTTCATCACCGTGATCATCACCGGCCTGCTCTACATGCAGGGCGAGAAGGCGGCCGCCTATGTCGTGCGCTTCGCGGCGCGCGTCGCGCCGAGCCACGGCGCGGAAGCCGTCAAGCTCGCGGGCGCGTCGATTCGCGCGGTCGCGCTCGGCATCGTCGTGACGGCGGTGCTGCAATCGGCGCTCGGCGGCATTGGCCTCGCCGTGGCGGGCGTGCCGGGCGCGGGCGTGCTCACCGCCGTGCTGCTGATGCTCTGCCTCGCGCAGATCGGCCCGGCGCTGCCGCTGCTCGGCGGCGTGATCTGGCTGTTCATGCACGACTCGAACGTGGCGGCGATCCTGCTCGCGATCTGGTCCGTGATGGTGGCGATGCTCGACAACTTCGTGCGCCCCGTGCTGATCCGGCGCGGCGTGAATCTCTCGATGCTGCTGATCCTCTCCGGCGTGCTGGGCGGCCTGTTCGCGTTCGGCATCGTCGGCCTGTTCATCGGGCCGGTCATCCTCGCCGTCTCGTCCACCTTGCTGACGGCCTGGATCGACAAGACGCCGGCCTCCGGCGCCTGACCCGCGTCGCCCACGGCTGCGCGCGGATCCAGACGATATTCGTCTGAATGCCGCGCCAGCCCGCGGGTGCGACAGCCTGGCAACGCGCCGCGCGATTCGACGCTAGGATGACGGCTGGACTTCGCTTGGCTCTTGTGTTGACTCTTGCGTTTTGCGCGTCTTCGACCGCCAGGGCGTCGCTGCCCGAGTGGCGTCATTCGCGTTCACGCGCGTTTTCTTGCGCCCGATAATCCGCACACGTCGTCTCGCCGTTGGTGGACGCGCGCGTGGCTTCGCGCGGCGCACCGCTATCGAGGAGGGAAAATGGCTCAGTTCAACTGCGACATTTGCGGCGTGCGTCCTGCGACCGTGCGGGTGGCCGTGTTGCAGGACGGCAGGCGGCGTTATCTCGACGTCTGCGATTATCACTACGCGCAGCTCACGCGCCATCAGCGCACTGTGAGTCCGCTCGAAGCGCTGTTCCGCGGCGCGCAGCAAGCTGCAGAAGATCCCGCGGCCCAACCCGCGCCGCAGACCATGGAAGCCGGCGACGGCGCGATCGTCGAGCGCTATTTCAGCGACACGGCGCGCGAATTGCTGCAACGCGCGGCCGAACGCGCGGTGCAATTCGGCCGCCGCGAAGTCGACACGGAACATCTGCTGTACGAACTTGCGGGCAACGATGCGGGCGCGGCCATGCTCAAGCGCCTCGGCATCGAGCCCGACGACGTGCGCGCGTTCATCGACGCCAACGCGCAAAAGCGCGAAGCGGGCGCGGCGCACGACGAAGCGCGCATGGCCGTGTCGCCGCGACTCAAGGGCGCGCTCGACCGCGCCTTTCTGGTCTCGCGCGAACTTGGTCACAGCTACGTCGCGCCCGAGCATCTGCTGTTCGGTCTCACGCAGGTGCCGGACAGTTTCGCGGGCCATCTGCTGGGCCGCTACGGCGTGACGCCGCAAAAAGTGCTGCAACGGCTCGTCGAAGCGCAAGGCGACAAGCGCGAGCAGCCCGCCGCGAAGGCGCCGAGTCCCACGCCGCAACTCGATCAATACAGCCGCGATCTCACCGCGCTCGCGAGCGAGGGCAAACTCGATCCCGTGATCGGCCGCTCGAGCGAAATCGAGACCGTGGTGGAAGTGCTCGCGCGCCGCCGCAAGAACAATCCGGTGCTGATCGGCGAGCCCGGCGTGGGCAAAACGGCCATCGCCGAAGGGCTCGCGCAGCGCATGCTGAGCGGCGACGTGCCCGAGTCGCTGCGCGGCAGACGGCTCGTCGAACTGAACGTGAACGGCCTGATCGCGGGCGCGAAATATCGCGGCGAATTCGAAGAGCGCGTGAAGGGCGTGATGGAGGAAATCAACGCACAGCGCGAGACGCTCGTGCTGTTCATCGACGAAGTGCACATGATCGTGGGCGCGGGCCAAGGCGGCAACGAAGGCGGACTCGATATCGCGAACGTCTTCAAGCCCGCGATGGCGCGCGGCGAGCTGAACCTGATCGGCGCGACCACGCTCGCGGAATATCAGAAGTACATCGAGAAAGACGCCGCGCTCGAACGGCGCTTTCAGCCGGTGTTCGTCGCCGAGCCGAGCGTCGATCAGACCATCAATATTCTGCGCGGGCTGCGGGATAAACTCGAAGTCCATCATCATGTGACCATTCGCGACGACGCGCTTGTGTCCGCCGCCGAATTGTCCGACCGCTACGTCACGGGCCGTTTTCTGCCCGACAAGGCCATCGACCTGATCGACCAGGCGGCGGCGCGCGTGCATCTTTCGGCGACCTCGCGGCCCGCCGCGATTCTCGAACTCGAATCCGAACTCGCGCAGCTCAAACGCGAGCAGGACTACGCGGCCACGCGCAAGAATTTCGAGCGCGCGCATGCGCTCGACGATCCCATCGCCGACAAGGAAAAGTCGCTCGCCGACGCCACGAGCGACTGGAAAGGCCAGCTCGGTTCGGTCACGTCCGACGTGACGACGGAGCAGGTGGCCGAGATCGTGTCGAAGCTCACCGGCGTGCCCGTCACGCAGCTCACGGCGGAGGAGCGCACGCGGCTGCTCGAAATGGAGCAGCGTCTGCACGAGCGCGTGATCGGCCAGAATCAGGCGATTGTCGCGGTCAGCGATGCCGTGCGCCGCTCGCGCGCCGGCTTGCGTCGCGGCCGACGCCCGACCGCCGTGTTCCTGTTCCTCGGACCGACCGGCGTGGGCAAGACCGAACTGGCGAAGGCGCTGGCCGAAGTGGTGTTCGGCGACGAGGACGCCATCGTGCGCATCGACATGAGCGAGTACATGGAGCGCCACGCGGTGTCGCGGCTGATCGGCTCGCCGCCGGGTTACGTGGGTTACGACGAGGGCGGGCAGTTGACCGAACGCGTGCGCCGCCGACCGTACTGCGTGATTCTGCTCGACGAGATCGAGAAGGCGCATCCGGACGTCTATAACGTGCTGCTGCAGGTTTTCGACGACGGTCGTCTTACCGACGGCAAGGGCCGCGTGGTCGATTTCAGCAACACCGTGGTGATCGCGACGAGCAATCTCGGCTCGGACGTGGTCTCGGGCCAGAAGCGTTCGGGGCCGGGCTTTCTCGCGAGCGCCGATGCGTCGATGCAGAGCGCCGTGCTGGGCGAGTTGCGCCAGCATTTCCGCCCGGAGTTTTTGAACCGTATCGACGACATCATCGTTTTCCAGCCGCTCTCCGACGACGAACTGCGTTCGATCGTGCGCCTGCAACTCGAACAGGTGCAGCGCATGGCGCGCAGCCAGGATATCGATCTCAGCTTCGACGAGAGCGTGGTGGATTTCCTTGCCGCCGAGGGTTATCGGCCCGAGTACGGCGCGCGCGAGCTGAAACGCCAGATCCAGCAGGCCATCGAGAACGAACTCGCCAAGGAAATGCTCAAGGGCGAGGTGAAGGAAGGCGCGAAGGTCGTGTGCCGTTACGATACGGCGCAACGCCGCGTCGAATTCGCGGCGCAGACCTGAGCGCCGTGTGATGGGCCGATGACGCGTCTGGCGTGGCTGGACGCGTCATCGGCCCGAAGTTTTCCCGGTTTCCGTTCGGAAACTTTTGTACGGCGGCGACCCGGCCGCGTCGTGCCCGCACCACGCTTTCGCTCCAAATTGATTTGTTTTGTGTACGTCTTCCGGACAGACACATTGGGATACAAAGCGCGCGCGCGATTCCGCTATAAATCCTCTGAAGCGTTTTTCTGCCGCCGCGCCTGCGATCGTTCGATCCGCATATGACGGCGAATTCGAGCAACCGCGCCGATTCCGGCGCGGGCCTTTTCAGAAGACAACCAGGAGAAGTGGGCTCATGTCCGATCCCGTCAATGTCCGCCGTCGCCGTATTCTCGGTACAACGCTCGCGAGCTTCAGCCTCGCGGATCTGGGGCTGAGCAGCCTCGCGCACGCGCAATCGTCGAACGAGGCGGCGGGCAACTCGCGCACCGGCGGGAGCGCGTCGTTCGGTCCGATCAAGCAGATCGACGCGGGTCTGCTCAACGTCGGTTATGCGGAGGCCGGTCCGAAGAACGGCACGCCGGTGCTGTTGCTGCACGGCTGGCCTTACGACATCCACAGCTATGTGGAAGTGGCGCCGATGCTTGCCGCAGCGGGTTATCGCGTGATCGTGCCGTATTTGCGCGGTTACGGTTCGACGCGTTTTCTCTCGGCGGATACGCCGCGTAACGGCCAGCAGGCGGTGACCGCCGTGGACATCATCGCGCTGATGGACGCGCTCAAGATCGATCAAGCCGTGCTGGGCGGCTACGACTGGGGCGCGCGCACGGCCGATACGATCGCCGCGCTGTGGCCCGAGCGTGTGAAGGGTCTGGTTTCCGTGAGCGGTTATCTGATCGGCAGCCAGGCGGCGAACAAGAATCCGCTGCCGCCGAAAGCGGAACTGCAATGGTGGTATCAATTCTATTTCACGACCGAGCGCGGCGAACTGGGTTACGCGCAAAACCGCGACGCGTTCAATAAACTGATCTGGCAACTTGCCTCGCCGAAATGGAATTTCGACGACGCGACTTACGCGCGCTCGGCCGCTTCGTTCCAGAATCCCGATCACGTGGCGGTGGTGATTCATAACTATCGCTGGCGTCTCGGTCTGGTGCAGGGCGAAGCGCGTCTCGACGGCCTCGAACAGCGTCTCGCCGCCGCGCCGACTATTTCGGTGCCGACGATCACGATGGAAGGCGATGCCAATGGCGCGCCGCATCCGCCGCCCGAAGCGTATGCGAAGAAGTTCACCGGCAAGTATCTGCATCGCAATTTGACGGGCGGTATCGGTCACAATCTGCCGCAGGAAGCGCCCAAGGAATTCGCCGAAGCGATTCTGCAAGTCACGCATCTGTGATGAGGTGATTTTCGGTTGAAAAGCGCGCTCTATGGCGCGCTTTTTTTGTGCCTTCCATATAAAAATGGCGTGCTTTTCGGCACGCCATTTTTCATTTGCCGAACCGTTTTCCGGTTCGGCAACGTCCAGACAACCCAGACAATTCAGACGATTCAGTCGATTAACCGCGCTTGGCGTCGAGGCCGAGCAGCGTACGAATCTGATGCTCGGTATCGTCGTAATTACCTTCGCCGAAGTGCGTATACACGAGCTTGCCGTTCTGATCGATCAGGTACAGCGCAGGCCAGTATTGATTGCCGTACGCGTTCCACGTTGCATAGCGATTGTCTTGCGCGACGGGATATTGAATACCGTATTGCCCGATCGCCTTCTTCAGATTCGCGGTATTGCGTTCGAACGAATATTCAGGCGTATGCACGCCGACAACCACGAGACCCTTGTCGTGGTATTTCGCGTACCAGTCCTTCACGTGCGGAATCGTATGCGCGCAGTTGATGCAGTCGAAAGTCCAGAATTCGACGAGTACCGGCTTGCCGCGCAATTGCTTGAGATCGAGCGGGGCGCTGTTGAGCCACGTGTCGATGCCGGTGAAATCGGGCGCGGGTGCGCCGGTCTTGATCGCAGACGGCTCGACGCCCGAATCCTGCGCAGATGCAAATGCGGCGAAGGCCGCGGTGGCGACGAGCCCGGCCGCGACGGCGGCGATCTTGAGTCGGTTGAGCATGACGAGTTCTCCTTTTGGTGAGGGTTCGGACGTATTGGAACGCGCCGACGTATCTGGCGCGTGTCTCGTCGTGGTCGTGCGTGAATCGCCATGTATCGCCGCGAGCTGTGTACACATTGGCATACAAAAACAGGCGTTTCGCGGTGCTGCCTTGCTGCGTGCGATGCGTTATCTGTATCGGCGTGTATCTCGGGCAGCGCGCGACACATGCCGATGCGATAGCACCTTCATCCGACATTTGCCCGATACACGCAGGCGTTTGAATACGGGTCATGCAACTGGCGTTATGTGCGCCGCTGAATTTTCCCGGTATGCGTGCCGTTTTGCGCGTATCCGTTCAAACGTACAATATCTGGAGTCCGAATCATGTTGCTCATCGTCGTCGCTTTCATCGGTGGAGCATTCACTGTCCTGAGTCCGTGCATTTTGCCGGTCGTGCCGTTCGTGTTCGCGCGCTCCGACCGTCCGTTCCTGACCGATCGTTTGCCGTTGCTGCTCGGTCTCGCGGGGACGTTCGCGCTGCTCACGGGGCTCGGCGCGGCCGGCCTGAATGGCGCGGCGCAATTGAGCGAATACGGCCGCTGGTTCGCGCTGGCGTTGTTTGGCGTGTTCGGCGCGGCCTTGTTGCTGCCCACGCTCGCTACGCGGTTGACGCGTCCGCTTACCACGCTCGCCGACCGCTTCATGGCGCATTCGCAGAGCGATGGCGCGCTCGGGCAGATTGGTTCGTCGCTGTTGCTGGGCGCGGCGACCGGCTTGCTCTGGGCGCCGTGCGCGGGCCCGATCCTCGGCCTGATTCTCACGGGCGCGGCTCGCCACGGCGTGACCTGGCAGACGTGGAGCGCACTCGCGGCTTATGCGATCGGCGCGGCCTGCTCATTGGCGATCGCCGCGAGCCTCGGCCGGCGGGCGATGGATGCGCTCAAGCGCTCGCTCGGTCTGGGCGAATGGCTGCGCCGCGCAATGGGCGCACTCGTGCTGGTGACCGTGGCGGCGATCGCGCTGGGCGTGGATACGCGTGTGCTCGCGTTGTTGCCGGGCGCGCCGACGACTGGGCTGGAAAGCCGGTTGACTGCGTCGCTTACGTCAGCTTCGCGGGGAGTGCGCGCGGCGCAGCAGAATGTTCAGTCGAATGCAACGCCCGGTTGATCCGCATGAGGTTCGCACCGCGTTCTATGCTATCGAGGCAGCCACACGATCCGGAGCGCGACCATGAACGCGGACGAACGCATCGACGGCATCAATCGTGCCGGGAACTACGACGATCTGCATGACGCCATGCAGGGCTTTCTCGATGAGGCCGAAGCGCGCTATCCGGCGCTTTCGCAGGCGGGACGTCTGAAGGCGTGCATCGGCGGCAGTGCGTTCGCGAGCGCCGTCGACGAACTCAAGCGCTATCAGGCGAGCACCGGTGAGGCGTATCCGGATGCGCAACGCGTCGTCGAAGCGGCGGCGGCGAAGCATGCGGCGCTCGGCGGTGCGAGCACGCCACCGGCTTCGTGACTCAAATGCGCGCGACGTCAGCCCGTCTCACCACGCCAATTTCTGGCGAAAGAGGGTGCCGCCGTATCCGCGCACGACTTCGTCGACTTCGGTCGTGGATTCCTCTTTGGCTTCGAGGATGAGCGCCACGCTGCCGGATTTCAATTCGGCTTCGATCGATTGCGTGAGTCGGCTGTCGAGCAGGCTTTCGATCGCGCGGCCGCCGAGCGTCGCGCCCGCGCCGATGGTCATGCCCGCGATCGCGCCTACGGGGCCGCCGAGCAGGCCGATCAATCCGCCCGTGACCGCGCCGACGACTGTGCCCCAGTAAGCATGCGTGTACTGGTCGAGCACGGTGCACGTGCCGTCCGCGTGTTTCTGGACCATGACGCCGCTTTCGATCTTCAACCCCACGCCATCTGTTTCGAAGTTCCTGAAGTCGCGCGCCGCGCGCTGCGCGGAGTCCAGATTGTCGAAGGTCGCGACGAGTAATTCCTGAGCCATCATGCTGCTCCCGGGCGATGCGGCGATGCTCTAAAGATAGTCAATGCGCATCGTCGCGTCAGTGGGGAATTCGGGGCGGCAAGCGTGGGGCGAGCCTGCATTCGAGCGCCGAAATGAGCGCGAAATGAGCACGAAATGTCAGGTCGATATAATCGGTGCGTCAACCAACGAGGACATCGCATGAAACTAGTCATTGCTCTGCTTGCAACCGCCGCTGTCGCTACGACCGCGTTCGCTGCCGATAACGTCCAGAAGCTGCCGTCGGGCGTGATCGTCGAGCAAATCAAGCAAGGCACCGGCCCGCAGCCGACCGTCAACGACGTCGTGCGCGTGAACTATCGCGGCACGCTCGCGAACGGCACCGAGTTCGACAGTTCGGCCAAGCATGGCGGCGCGGCGACGTTCCCGCTCGGCCGCGTGATTCCGTGCTGGACGCAAGGTCTGCAGACGATGAAGGTCGGCGGCAAGGCCAAGCTGACCTGCCCGGCCGCGACGGCATATGGCGATCGCGCCGTGGGCCCGATCCCGCCGAACAGCGATCTGACGTTCGAAGTCGAACTGCTCGGTATTCAGCAGTAAGCGAATTCGCGAAGGGCGAGGGGTGTTCCTCGCCCTGGTCTTGTCGATCAGTAGCGCCGTCACAGTTTCCCTCTTAGCTGTGCATGCTTCGGAGCATCGTTGCTTCGTTGTATCGCCTCATTTCTTCTCCGCTGCGTTTCCTCCCATCGCCTCGCCGACTCTCAAGTCGACGCCGGGCCGTCCTGGTACCGTCACGTCCTCAGTTTCTCCCTGATCGAACGCGAAAAGCACGTTCGAAGCGGTTTCATCGCGTGCAACGCTGTTCGGCGCGGGAAGAGCGCCGTTCTGCATACTGATCCAAACATTATATGAATAATGTCAAATCATATGACGCTGATAGTTGGATTTATGACGGTTTACGTAGTAATACTTGATAAATCACGCGATTCCAATCGGAAATCGAGA
Organism: Paraburkholderia sp. Ac-20347; assembly: GCF_017104805.1. Lineage (NCBI taxonomy): Bacteria > Pseudomonadati > Pseudomonadota > Betaproteobacteria > Burkholderiales > Burkholderiaceae > Paraburkholderia > Paraburkholderia sp. Ac-20347. The sequence goes on from NZ_JAAGPN010000120.1 coordinate 13,079, forward strand.
AAACTCCGCGTCCGCCCACGCATTTCCAAGCGCAAACACGTAAAAAAAGCGACACGCTCACGCGTGCCGCCTCTCGCAGCCCAAACCAGCCTTCCGGAGTTCGTCACATCGTCCGCAACACCGCTCGCTTGAGTTTGCCCGTCTCCGTTCGCGGCAAAGCGTCGATAAATGCAATCAGCCGCGGGTACTTGTAGGCCGCCACGGCCGATTTCACGAAGTTCTGCAATTCAGCGACCATCGCTTCGTTGCCGTCGAATCCGGGCTTGAGCACGACGAAGGCCTTCACCACCTGGCCGCGCACGTCGTCCGGCACGCCCGTGACGCCGCATTCCGACACGGCAGGGTGCTGCATCAGCACGGTTTCCACTTCCGGCCCGGCGATGTTGTAGCCGGAAGAGACGATCATGTCGTCGGCGCGCGCCTGGTAGAACACGTAGCCATCGGCGTCGATGGACACTGCGTCGCCAGGCAGATTCCAGCCGTCGCGCACGAATTTCATCTGCCGTTCGTCGGCCAGATAGCGGCAACCGGTGGGGCCGCGCACGGCGAGATTGCCGGTCGTGCCGGGCGGGACCGGTTGCAGTGCGTCGTCGAGTGCTTGCACGACATAGCCCGGCACTGCGCGGCCGATCGAGCCGGGCCGCACGTCGCTTCCCGCCGACGAAATGAAAATGTGGATCATCTCCGTGCCGCCGATGCCGTCGATCATCTCGATGCCCGTCGCCTCGCGCCATAAATCGCGCGTGGCCTGCGGCAGCGCCTCACCGGCCGAGACCGTCTGGCGCAGACTCGAAATATCCGCGTCTTTCACGAGCGGCGCCATCTGCCGATAAAACGTGGGCGCGGTGAAAACGATCGTCGCGCGGAATTTTTCGATTGTTTGCAGCAACAGGGCGGGCGTGAGCTTTTCGATCAGTACCGTCGACGCGCCAACGCGCAACGGAAAGCACAAAATGCCGCCCAGCCCGAACGTGAACGCGAGCGGCGGCGTGCCGCAAAACACGTCGTCGGCGGTGGGCTTGAGGATGTGGCGCGGGAACAGATCGCACATCGCGAGCACGTCGCGATGGAAGTGCATGCAGCCCTTCGGCGTGCCGGTCGTGCCGCTCGTGAAGGCGATCAGGCAGACGTCGTCGCTTGCGGTATCGCAGGCTGTGAATTGCGCGGGCTTGCTCGCCGCGAGCGTTTCGAGGCTATCGGGCGCGTCGTCGTGGAAGTAGCGCACCTGTTCGAGACCGGTGCAGCAGTATTCGTCGGCCGGATCGGTGTTGCGCGCGAGTTCGTCGGCAAGGCGCACATCGCAGAGCGCCGCGCTGATGTTCGCCTTGTCGATAATCTGTTTCAACTCTTTCGCGCGCAGCAGCGGCATGGTGGGCACGACCACGAGCCCGGCCTTGAGCGCCGCGAGCATGGCCACCGCCATTTGCAGCGTATTCGGGCCGCGCAGCAGCACGCGGTTGCCGGGCTGCAGTTTCATGTCGTCGATGAGCACGTGCGCGCTGCGGTCGACCAGCTCACGCAGTTGCGCATACGTGGTCGCGCGCGGCTGGCCATCGACTTCGGACCAGATCGCCGGGCGCGCGCCGTATCCGGACGCGATCGCGCGGTCCAGCAACTCGGCCGCGCAATTCAGGCGCGCGGGATAAGCGACGTCGGGATTGTCGAGCAGCAGCGCGGGCCATTGCGATTCGGGCGGCAAGTGATCGCGTGCGTAGGTATCGACGTGAGCGGTCGGTTGCATGGTGTCTCCGGCTTCAATCTGAACAGACTGGTGCGCGTTTTATACGGTCTTTTTCTGCGCGCGCTTGGAATGCGATCGGTCGCTGCGCGCTATGCGTGGCTCAGACGCACGTCGTCGGGAATCACGGCCGTGGCTTCGATTTCCACCTTCGCTTCGTCCTCGATCAGCGCGACGACCTGAATCGCGCTCATCGCAATGTCGTAATCGCCGATCAGATCGCGAAACGCCGCGCCAATTTCCTTTAGCGATGCCAGGTATTCCTGCTTGTCCGTCACATACCACGTCATGCGCACGAGATGCTCGGGCTTGCCGCCCGCGGCGTCGAGCACGGCCACGATATTGCGCAGCGCCTGCACGGCTTGCGCGCCGAATTCGCGGCTTGTGAACTTCGCCTGCTCGTCCCAGCCGATCTGACCGGCGATAAACACCTGCGTACCGCGCGCGGCGACGCCGTTCGCATAGCCGCGCGGCTTGATCCAGCCTGCGGGAAGAAGGGCTTTTTTCATGGGCTTTTCGCGTTCGTTGAGGGGGGCGGCTCGCATCACGCCGCGTGGTGTTCGGCGTGATACGACTTCAGCAGATCGCGTCCGACGATCAACTGCTGCACTTCGGTCGCGCCTTCGTAAATGCGCAGAGAACGGATCTCGCGATACAGCGACTCGACGACATTGCCGCTCTGCACGCCCATGCCGCCCCACAGCTGCACCGCCGCGTCGATCACTTGCTGCGCGCCTTCGCTCGCGTGCCATTTCGCCATCGCTGCCTCGCGCGTGACGCTTTCGCCCTGATCGCGCAGCCACGCGGCGCGATAGACGAGCAGGGCGCTGCTGTCGATCGTCAGCGCCATCTGTGCAAGCTTGGCCTGCGTGAGCTGAAAATCGCCGAGCACCTGATTGAACATCGTGCGCGAGGCGGCGCGCGCGAGTCCTTCGGCCATTGCGCGGCGCGCGAAACCCAGCGATGCGGCGGCCACCGACGTGCGGAAAATATCGAGCGTGCGCATGGCGATCTTGAAGCCTTCTCCTGGAGCGCCCAGCAACTGGTTCTTGCTCACGCGCGCATTCGTGAAGCGCAGACGCGCGAGCGGATGCGGTGCGATCACGTCGATGCGTTCGGCGATTTCCAGCCCAGGCGTATCGGCGTCGACGATCAGCGCGCTGATGCCGCGCGCGCCCGGCGCTTCGCCCGTGCGTGCGAACACCACGTAGAAGTCGGCGATGCCGCCGTTCGAGATCCACGTTTTTTCGCCGTCGAGCACGTAGCAATCGCCTTCGTCGCGCGCGGCCAGCGCCATCGCGGCAACGTCCGAGCCCGCGTTGGGTTCGGAAAGCGCGAAGGCGGCAATCGCTTCGCCCTTTGCCACGCGCGGCAGATAGCGCGATTTCTGCGCGTCGTTGCCGGCGAGCGAGATGGCGCCCGAACCGAGGCCCTGCATCGCGAGCGCAAAGTCGGCGAGGCCCGAATGCTTCGCGAGCGTTTCGCGCAGCAGACAGACGGCGCGCGTGTCGATGGTGTCGCCGTGGCCGCCGTAAGCGGTGCCGCCCACGCCGTAGCGCAACCAGCCTGCTTCGCCGAGCTGGCGCACGAGCTTGCGGCAGGTGTCGTCGACGTTGTCGTGCGAAACGTGCGCGAGGTGTTCGCGCGCCCACGCTTCCACGCCGGTGGCGAGTGCGCGGTGACGGTCCTCGAAAAACGGCCACGCAAGCGCGTCGTGCAGATGAGTGTCAGCCGGTGCGTTCACTGCTCAATCTCCCTTGAAAACCGGACGCGTTTTCGCCGCGAAGGCATCGTACGCGCGGCCGAAATCGCGCGTCGCCATGCAGATCGCCTGCGCCTGCGCTTCGGATTCGATCGCTTCGTCGATGCTCATGGTCCATTCCTGATGCAGCATCGTCTTGGTGATGCCGTGCGCGAAGGTCGGGCCGGCGGCGAGATCGGCGGCGAGTTTGCGTGCGTCGGCGAGCAGTTCGGCGGGATCGCACAGGCGGTTGTAGAAACCCCATGCGTGACCTTCTTCGCCGCTTGCCGAACGCCCCGTGTAGAGCAGTTCGGCGGCGCGTCCCTGACCGATGATGCGCGGCAGGATCGCGCACGCGCCCATATCGCAACCGGCGAGACCGACGCGCGTGAACAGAAACGCGAGCTTGCTGCGCGCGGTGCCGTAACGCATGTCGGAGGCCATCGCGAGAATCGCGCCCGCGCCGGCACACACGCCATCGACAGCCGCGATGATCGGTTGCGGACAGTGACGCATCGCTTTCACGAGGTCGCCGGTCATGCGCGTGAACATCAGCAATTCGGGCATCGGCAAATCGATCAGCGGCGCGATGATGTCATGCACGTCGCCGCCCGAGCAGAAGTTCTCACCCGCGCCATGCAGCACGACGGTTTTCACATCGGTCGCGTAGGCGAGTTGGCGGAACAGGTCGCGCAGTTCCGCATACGATTCGAACGTGAGCGGATTCTTGCGCTCCGGGCGATTCAGCGTGATCGTGGCGACGCGGTCTTCGACCGACCAGCCGAAATGCTTCGCCTCGTAGCCCGCGAGCGTGACGCGGTTGCCCGCGAAGAGCGCGTCGGCGCTCGAACGTTCTGTCGTCAAGGTGTGTCTCCTTCCTGAATCCTGTTTGATTCGCGTCGTGCGTTCAGCCCGGCAAACTGTCGCGCAGATGTTGCTTGAGCTTGCCGAGCCGGTCGTGCATCTTCGACTTTTCGTCGAGCGAAAGTCCGCCCAGCATTTCCACGACCCATTGCTCGTGCGCGATCGCCATGCGATCGAACGCGGCGCGGCCTTCGGGCGTGAGACGCACGGCAATCGAGCGGCGGTCGTCCGGATCGGCGTCGCGCACGACGAGGCCTTCTTTTTCGAGCTGATCGGTAATGCCCGTCACGTTGCCGCCCGTCACCATGAGACGGCGCGACAGCTCGGTCATGCGCAGCCCTTCGGGATGACGTTCGAGCTGTGCCATCAAATCGAAACGCGGCAGCGTGGTGTCGAATTCGCTGCGCAGACGGCGGCGCAATTCGGCCTGCACGAGATTCGTCGTCGTGAGCAGGCGCAGCCACAGGCGCAGGCCCATATGGCTGTCGGTGCCCGTGCTCATCTCCATGTCGACGACATTCTCCGCGGGCTTCGCAACGCCTTTGCGCGGCGTTTTCGCGGATGCCGTCTTGCGGGCGGGCAGGGTCATGTGATTTCTCCACCAGAAACGGATATCGATTGCCCGGTGATCGCGGACGATCCGGGCGCGCACAGCCACAACACGGCGTTGGCGACTTCGTCCGGCGTGACGAAGCGCTGCTGCGGATTGTGGCGCACGAGGATGCTACGCGCCTCGGCCTCGCTGCGCGAGGTCTTGCGCGTGATCTGCTCAACGGAAGCCTGCAAAAGTTCGGTTTCCGTGTAGCCGGGGCACACCGCGTTCACGGTCACGCCCTGCGTGGCGACTTCGAGCGCGAGTGCGCGCGTCATGCCGATCACGCCGTGTTTCGAGGCGCAATACGCGGCCACGTACGGATAGCCGACCTGGCCCGCCGTGCTTGCGACGTTCACGATGCGCCCGTGCTTGCGTGCGAGCATCGCGGGCAGCACGGCGCGCGTGCACAGAAACGCGCCCGTGAGATTCACGTCGAGCATGCGTTTCCAGAGTGCGAGATCGGTCTGGGCGAACGGCGCGGCAGTCGCTTGACCCGCGTTGTTCACGAGGATATCGACGTCGCCGAGCGCTTGTGTTGCGTGCGCAAAGGCGTCGTTCACGGCGGCTTCGTCGGCGACATCGACGCTCACGCACGCGATGTGCTCGCCGCCGCCGAGCTTCTCGCGCTGCGTGGCGAGCTTCGACATCTCGCGGCCCATCAGCGTGACGCGCGCGCCCGCTTGCAGCAGGGCGGCAGCGGTGGCGGCGCCGATGCCGCTGCCGCCGCCCGTCACGACTGCGTGGCGTTGATGCAATGCGTCGTTCGTGTTCATACGGTGCCTTCCGCGCGCTGCGCGCGTTCGAGCGGCGACAAACCGGCGGCCGCCGCAGCCGCAGCGCGCTCGCGTTCGATATTGCGTTCGAGCTGGTTTTTCGCGGCCGTATATTGATGCGGCCACATCACGTCGAAATAGCCGATCTTCGCGGCTTCGTTGAGCGTCCACGACGGATTCGCCAGATGCGGGCGCGCCACCGCGCACAGATCCGCACGACCCGCCGCGATGATGCCGTTCACGTGATCGGCTTCGGAAATCGCGCCCACGGCGATGGTGGCGATGCCCGCCTCGTTGCGCACGCGGTCCGCGAACGGCGTCTGGAACATGCGGCCGTACACGGGCTTTTCGTCCTTGCTCACCTGGCCGGAAGAGACGTCGATCATGTCGGCGCCTGCCGCCTTGAAGGCGCGTGCGATCTCGACGGCGTCGTCGGGCGTGATGCCGCCTTCGACCCAGTCGTGCGCCGAAATGCGCACGGAGATCGGCTTGTCCTGCGGCCACACGGCGCGAACCGCGTTGAAGATTTGCAGCGGATAACGCAGACGGTTTTGCAGAGAGCCGCCGTATTCATCGTCGCGCTGATTCGTGAGCGGCGAGAGAAAACTCGAGAGCAGATAACCGTGTGCGCAATGCAATTCGAGCCAGTCGAAACCGGCTTCGGCGGCCATTTGCGTGGACCGCACGAATTGCGCTTCGATCTCGCGCAGTTCATCGGCGCTCGCGGCGTGCGACCACTGGCTCACGCCACGCAGATATTGTTGCGGCGAGGCCGATACGAGCGGCCAGTTGCCGTCGTCGAGCGGCTGATCGATGCCTTCCCACGCAACACGCGTCGAGCCTTTAGCGCCCGAGTGACCGATCTGCACGCCGATTTTTGCGTCCGACTGCGTGTGCACGAAATCGACGATGCGTTTCCACGCCGCGCGATGTTCGGGCGCGTACAAACCGGGGCACGCGGGCGTGATGCGCGCTTCGGGCGACACGCAGGTCATCTCGGTCATTACGAGTCCCGCGCCGCCCATCGCGCGCGCGCCCAGATGCATGAGGTGATAATCGCCGGCCACGCCATCCTGCGCGGAATATTGCGCCATCGGCGAGACGACCACGCGATTCTTGATCGTTACGCCGCGCACGCGATAGGGGGTGAACATCGGCGGGATCGGACGCGCGCTGGATGCCGCCTCGGGATTCGCGCGCTGTGCGAGCCACGTTTCGAAGCCGCCGAGGTAAGCCGCATCGCGTTCGCGCAGATTCTCATGCGAAATGCGCTGCGAACGCGTGAGCAGCGAATAGGCGAATTGCTCGGGTTCGAATTTCGCGTAACGATCGACGTGCTCGAACCACTCAGTGGAATTGCGCGCGGCATTCTGGATGCGCAACACGTCGACGCTCCGCACACTCGTGTAATGCGCGAGCGCGGCGCGCAGATCGTGCGGATGCGTGTCCATGCTGTTGGCGAGTTCGATCGCGTCTTCGAGCGCAAGCTTGGTGCCCGAGCCGATCGAGAAGTGCGCCGTATGCGCGGCGTCGCCCATCAGCACGACCGGCGTTTGCTGGCCGTCGCTCGCGGTTTTCCAGTGCACCCATTCGCGGTTCACGACGCGCGGAAAGCGAATCCATTGCGACGAACCGCGCAGATGCGATGCATTCGAGCGCAGCGCATGGCCGTCGAGATAGCGCGCGAACAGCTTTTCGCAGAACGCGATGCTGTCTTCTTTGCTCATGTCGTCGAGGCCCGCCGCGCGCCAGACATGCTCCGGCGTTTCGACGATGAACGTGGAGGTGTTGTCGTCGAAGCGATAGGCGTGCGCCTGGAACCAGCCGTGTTCGGTTTCTTCGAATGCAAACGTGAAGGCATCGAAGAGTTTCGAGGTGCCGAGCCAGACGAAACGGCAGTCGCGCAGATCGATATCGGGCTGATAGGTGGCGGCGTACTTCTGGCGCGTGGCGCTGTTCAGGCCGTCGCTCGCGATGATGAGGTCGGCGTTTTGCACGTCGTCGTCGCTCATCTGGGTCTCGAACACGAGCTTCACGCCGAGCTGTTCACAGCGTGCCTGCAAAATATTCAACAGACGCTTGCGACCGATGCCGCAAAAACCGTGACCCGACGAACGGATCGAGCGGCCGCGAAAATGGATTTCGATGTCGTCCCAGTGATTGAAGGCGTCGAGAATTTCGGCAGCGCTTTCCGGGTCGGCCGCGCGCAGATTGCCGAGCGTCTGGTCCGAGAACACCACACCCCAGCCGAAGGTGTCGTACGGGCGGTTGCGTTCGATCACCGTGATCTCGTACTCCGGGTGACGGCGCTTCATCAACAGGCCGAAGTACAGCCCGGCGGGCCCTCCGCCGATACAGGCAATGCGCATGCTAGCTCCCGTGGTCAGTCCTTGAGGTTAATGTAGGTCTAAATAGTTTAGGTGTCAAGTAAAGCGATGTGGGCGGATTTATGTCCTCACGCGGATGCACACCGCATGTCGCGCACATCAATTCGCATAAAACTGAATATTCGTCGGAACCTCGCGCCCCATCGCGCGTCAACCTGGTCATGAGGCGCGCGGTGCACTTCCTTACGGCGGCCTTGCCGTGGACGGGGAGAAACTGCGCGGGTGACTGCAGGTGTGCCATGCTGGATGTCGAGGAAAGATTCGACGCTCACTGGCACCGAATTCGCATGGTGTAGCGATGAAACGAGCGAGTCTTTACGAAGCGCTTTCGGGCGCCCGGCATTTTCATACGGTTTGCACGCGCTACGTATCAGCGTAGAAACAGTCAGTCATCCTGATGAAAGGTGATGACGAAGGAAGCGACTCAAAGCATCGGCGCGCGATCCGCATAGCCAATCGAAGAGACGCAATTTCAATCGCCATAATCGCGACAACCGCCAGAGACGACGGGAGTATTCATTGATGAGCCAGACAGCGAAGCGATCGATCGAAATCGATTTTTTCAGGGGTTTCGCGCTGATCGCGATTGCACTCGATCACATTCCATCCAGCGTGTTGTCGCACGGCATGCTGCACACGTTCGCGTACTGCGATTCGGCCGAGGTGTTCGTCTTCGTGAGCGGCTACGTGGCGGCGGCGAGTTGGCTCGCGATCGCCGCACGCAAGGGCACGGAGGCCGCCAATCGCCGCTTTTTGAGGCGCGGACGTGAGATTTATGCCGCGTATTTGTGCGCCGCCGCGTTGATGCTGCTTTCTGGTGCGGCGGCTGTCGCGCTGCGCGTGGATTCGCCGCTGGTGGCGGAAACGGGCTTCCAGCGATTCACCGCGCATCCGTTCGCGATGCTCGGCAATATCGCGATCTTTCGCGACCAGCCGTATCTTGCGGGCGTGTTGCCGCTTTACGTGATTCTGGTGCTGCTGCTCCCGCTCGTCATGCCGCTGGCGCGTCGTCGGCCCGACCTGGTGCTGCTCGGCAGTTTCGCGACGTGGTTCGCCGGGTGCTGGCTCGTGCGCTATTTGCCGTCGGTGCCCGGCTCGATCTGGGCGTTCAATCCGTTCGCGTGGCAGGCGATGTTCCTGCTCGGACTGCTGTGCCGTCTCTATCCGGTCACCGACGCATTCCAGATCTCGCGGCTCGGTCGACTCCTTACCGTGCTCGCGATCACGCTCGTGGTCGCGTTCGCGGTCGTGCGGCTCTTTATCGAAGTGACGCCGCAGCCGGGCTATATGAAGCAGAATCTCGCGAGCCTGCGCATCGTGAGTTTTGCGGCCGTCGCGTGGCTCGCCGCGCAGGCGGTGCGGCTCGGCTGGATCGAGTGGCTCGCGCGGCGCCTGCCGGGCGTCGTGAGCGTGGGGCAGCAGGGGCTCGTGTGCTTCGTGGGCGGCGCGCTCGTGTCCAATGCAGTCGACACGGTCATCCGCGCGACGCACGTTTCGGCGATCTTGCCCGCGCGTTTCGCCGGCGACGTGGTGGCGATCGGCGCGCTGCTGATTCTTGCGGGCGGCGCGCGTCGCCTGAAGGCAGAATTGCGGCCGCGTGTGGCGCTTACCTGATGCTCGAATGCACCGATAAAGGTGAGTGTTTGCGGGAGTGATGGAAAACGAGCCGCGCAAAGCGGCTCGTCACTTCGCTGAAATAACGCGAAATCAACTCGTTACCTATTGTGATTCCGCGTCGCGCTCAATTGTTGCGGTGAGCGTTTGCGGGAGCCACGCGCCTGGTGGCTCGATTCAATCGCGCGATGATGTCGTTACGCGAGTTCGCGCACATCGGCGATCGGCGTTGAACCAAACGCGTCGCTCAGCGCGTAATCGATCAACAGACGCGCCGCGTGTTCCGGCGTCGCCAGTTGGCCGTTCTCTTTCAGTTGCTCGAATCGTTCGCGTTGCGGGAAGTTGTCCGTCGACGTCGAGCGGATCGTCGCCTGCATGCCGGTATCGACGACGCCGGGCGCGACGCTGCAAATGCGCACGCCGCGCGGTGCGTCGAGCGCCACGGCACGCGCGTGATGATCGAGCGCGGCCTTGGTTGCGCAATAGACGCTCCAGCCCGCGTAAGCGTTGCGCGCGGCGCCGCTGGAGACGTGCAGGATGCGTCGCGAGGCGGCGTTGCCCGACCCGGCATCGCTGGCCAGTGCGTTGGCCAGCATCAGCGGCGCGGCGACGTTGAGCGTGATCGCGCGGGCGATCGCGCCTGCGTCCTGCGCGCCGAGCGGCGCGATCGGGTCGACCGTGCCGGCATTGTTAAACAGCAGCACACAGTCCGCGCCTTGTGCAAATGCGCTTAGCGCGCCGCCGGCCAGCCAGCGCTCGACGCTCGCGGGATCGGCGAGATCGACGGCGGCTTCGGCGAATCGCGCGGCGGTTTGCCTGGGCGATTGGGCGCTGGTCCGGCCAGCCAGCGTCGGATGGGCGCTGCGGCCGACGCCGAGCACGTCGATCTGGCGCTCCAGCAGCAATTCGGCGAGCGCGGCGCCGAGCCCGCGCGAATGTCCGGTAACGATCGCGCGGATCGAAGAAGGCAAAGTCGAGGAAACGTTCATATTCGTGACAAAAAAAGCGCGCGATGCGCACAAAGGCGTACGCGGCGTGAAAAATGGGGGCGCGGTGCGGGCGTACGATGCGGAAAATCGCAAAAAACCCCGTAAAAACAGGGCGATTCGCGCGCGCGACACATTTTCGCGGAGGTCGTGCGGGCGCGCTGTCAAGCGTCGTGTGCGCGGCAGGCGTGGTGCGCGCGTTGCATCGACGAGTCGCGGTGACAGAAATGCTGCGCGCGATTCTGTATCATAGCGTCCGATCCAATAAGGAAGAGAGCTGGACGTGAAAGCCGCATCGCAACAACGCCGTACCCTGAGCTTCAAGGATGGTCTTCTCGAAATCAAGAAGAGCATGGGGATGGGCACGGGACAGCCGCCCGAAGAACAGGCGCAGTCGCCGCAAGGCAAGTCCTCGCCCAAGGGCGCGCAGGGCCCGCGTCGTGGGCAGGGTGCTTCGGGCCACAAGGGTCCGAAGGGTCCGCGTCCGGCCGGCGCGGAAGACGCGCGTGCACGCGGTCCGCGTCCGGCGCACGGCAAGCCGCAAGGCAAGCGCGCCG
>NZ_JAAGPN010000121.1:0-24302 GCF_017104805.1 Paraburkholderia sp. Ac-20347
TTGTTCGCGAGGATGATGAGCGTCGGCTCGCCCGAGCGCAGCACGCGCGCCACGTGCTCGATGCGCGCGGCGTTCGGCGTCTTGCGTCGGCTCACGGCGGGCGTCGGCAACACGCGTTCGGCTTCGGTGCGCTGCCACGACGTATCGCCGGGCAGAATCAGCGTGGCGATCTGGCCCGGATGCTCGCTGGCCTTCGCCACCGCCTGAGCCGTATCCCACGCGATACTGTCCGCCGACTCCGCGCGCCGAACCCAATGGCTCAACGGGCGCGCGAGACCTTCGATATCGGAGGTCAGCGGCGGATCGTATTTCAGATGCGACGCCGAATGCTCGCCCACCACGTTGACCATGCCCGACGACGCGCGCTTCGCGTTGTGAATGTTCGCGAGGCCGTTCGCGAGGCCGGGTCCGAGATGCAGCAGCGTCGACGCCGGCTTGTCCTTCATGCGATACCAGCCGTCGGCGGCGCCCGTGGCGACGCCTTCAAACAGGCACAGCACGCTGCGCATGCCGGGGTTGCCGCCCAGCGCCGCGAGAAAGTGCATCTCCGAGGTGCCGGGATTCGCGAAGCAGATGTCGACGTCCTGCTCGACCAGGGTCGCGACGAGACTTTCGGCGCCGTTCATCAGTAGCCCGCCATCTCGCGTGCGAGACCGACCACGCCATACGTGCGTTGCGGCGCGGACATCAGGAAGCGATAACCCTCTTCAGCGAGGCGGCGATGATTCTTCGCCGTCACGTGCGGATGGCCGACGATCACGTTGCGCTTCTTGCAGGTCTCGACGATCTGGCGCATCGCGTCGAGCACTTCCGGATGCTCGTACTGACGCGGCAGGCCCAGCTCCTGGGACAGATCGCCCTCGCCGATCAGAATGAAGCCGATGCCCGGCACGTTGGCGAGAATGTCGTCGAGATTCTCGATCGCCTGCGTGCTTTCGCACATCAGACCGACAAGAATTTCACCGTGCGGCGCGAGCGGCCAGACGTCGGCCTTCTCGTAGTATTCCTGCATCGACAGACCCCAGTAACGCGCCGCGTTGGCCGGACCGTCGCCGCGCACGCCCTTCGGCTCGTACAACGGCGCATGCTTCGGACGCGCATAGCGGCACGACGCCACCGCGTTATAAGCCTGCTCGACGGTCGCGACGTGCGGCCAGATCACGCCATAAGCGCCGCGATCGAGCACCTGCTTGGCGAAGCTCTGGTTCATCTCGACGCCATTCGCCGGAATGCGCGCGATGGGCGTGACCTTGGTGGCCACCGAGCCCGACTCGGCAATCTGCTTGCGGTTGAGCAGGTACTGGAACGCATCGCCCAGCGCGCTCACGTCGTACGGGTTGTGCTCCATTTCGAAGACGAGGCCGTCATAGGGCGCGTCGCTCATCTCGATGGCGGTCTGCTTGTCGAGCTTGGAAAAGGCGGCGTGCGCGGCCTTGCCCGACTCGAGCGCGCGAATGATGCTGTTCAGGCGAATCGTGGACATGGGAATCTCTCTGTCTCGCTGCGCGTGCGCCGCTTTCTGTCACGGCGCACGCACCTGCTAATTAGTTTGGCCTACTGATCTTCTGTACTGGTCCAGCGTACTGCGTGCGATGCAATCCGCGCTCAGGCGAGCGACGGATACAGCGTTTGCGCCGTCTTGCCGAAAATCCAGGCGCGATCGTCGTCGCTCAGGCAGGCGAGACCGGCTTGTGCGTCCGCCAGAATCTCCGAGAGCTTGCCCGGCGAGGTCGGGAAATTCGAACCCCACGCCATGCGCTGCGCACCGAAAGCTTCGACCACGCGCGGGAAGAACGTCTCAGCGCTGGCCTTTTCCTTCTTCACGTCGCCGAAAATACGCGGCGTGAGCTTCATGTAGATGTTCGGCAGATCGGCGATGGCGAAGAGGCTCGCCGCTTTCGCGTACGGTGCGCCGTCGAGCACGTCGGGACGACCCAGGTGGTCGAGAATGATCTTCGCGGTCGGAAACTTTTCGGCCAGCATGCGCACCTGGGGCAAGCCAATCGGGCCCGTCTGGATGCACATCGGCAGATTCAGTTCCGCGAGCATTTCCCACGCCTTGAAAGACTTGGGATTGTCGAGTTCGCTCGGATCGAAATCCTTGGTCGAGCCGCCCGTGAAAATGCGCAGACCGGCGAGGCCTTTATCGGCCCAACCCTTGATGACGGCGGGCACGTCGTCGGCCAGCATGTCGACGGAACCCACGGCCACGAGCCGGTCCTTATACTGGTTGCAGCCGTCGACGACGTAGCTGTTATCGAAGCCGTAAGTCGTCGACGAGTGGACGACGGCGGCTTTCGCCACGCCGGCTTCGTCCATCGCCTGAATCAGCGCTTCGACCGTGTTGGGACGCTCCTGCGACCAGTCCGAACGCTTGCCGAACAGCGGTGCGGGCGGATAACGCTTTTCATCGTCGGAGATGATGTGCGGATGAATATCGATGTAGTTCATGGTGTGCGTGATGTGCGTGCTAGACGTCGAACAGCGGGCGCGATTACAGGCCGCGGGACTTGAGAAGCGCGTCGAGGCGCGGATACACGCGGCGCGCGTTGCCTTCGAAAATCGCGTGACGATCGGCGTCGCTCAGCGCGTCGCAGGCGTCGACGTAGCGCTTGGTATCGTCGAAATACTCGCCGGTATCCGGATCCCGGCCGCGCACGGCGCCAATCATTTCCGAACCGAACAGCACGTTGCTCGTCGGCACAACCTTGGTGAGCAGTTCCACGCCCGGATGGTGATACACGCAGGTGTCGAAGAAGATGTTGTTCAGCAGGCCTTCGAGCGGACGATCCATCATCTCCAGCGACATGCCGCGATAACGACCCCAGTGATACGGCACCGCGCCGCCGCCGTGCGGAATCACGAGACGCAGCGTCGGGAAGTCCTTGAACACGTTGCCTTGCAGCAGCTGCATGAAGACGGAGGTATCAGCGTTCAGATAATGCGCGCCGGTACCGTGATGGCAGGCGTTGCACGACGCGGCCACGTGAATCATCGCGGGTACGTCGAGATCGCAGAGCGCTTCGTAAAGCGGATACCACTCGCGGTCCGTCATCGGTTTGCCGGTCCAGTAACCGCCGCTAGGATCCGGATTCAGATTGCAGCCGACAAAGCCCATTTCCTCGACGCAGCGGCGCAGTTCCGCGACGGAATTCTTCGGCGGCGCGAGCGGCGATTGCGGCAGCTGGCAGACCGGTACGAAGTTGTCCGGATAGATATCGCAGACGCGGCGCACGAGGTTGTTCGACACTTCAGCCCATTCGAGGCTGGTGCGCTCGTTGCCGAGGTGATGGCTCATCAGGCCGGCGATCGGCGAGAACAGCGTGAGGTCGCCGCCGCGCTCTTTTTGCAGGCGCAACTGGCCGTTGCCGACGCCTTCGCGAATTTCGTCGTCGCTCACGTGAGCGCCCGAGAGCGGCGGCGCGTTGGCCGGGTCGTTGGCGGCGGCGATCTGCTTCGCGCGCCAGTCGCGGAACGAAGCGGGAACGGTCGTGAAGTGACCGTGGCAATCGATGATCATGATGTGGTCCGTGCGGAAATCTGGGGCGTACGCGCCTCGGGCGCGTACCGAGCTAGCATCAGGCGCGAGACTTACACGCGCGGATCGACGAACAGTTCGTCCATGGCCATGCGGCGCGGCGTGAGACCCTGCTTGAACGCCGTGGCTTCGAGCGCCTCGATGGTCTTGCGGTTTTCCTCGATGCCGTACGGCAGCGGATCGTGACCGACGATCTTGCGCAGTTCCAGATACTTCTTGTTCTTCTTGTCGTTCAGTTCACCTGCGTCGAGCTTCGCGAGCCAGTCCTTCTTCGCCTTGTCGAAAGCGTCGTAGATCGACTTGGCGACCCACGGATGCTCGGCCAGCACCGAATCCTTCACGACGATCGTGCCGTGCATCGGATAAACGCCCGTGCGTGCGTAGTATTCGGCTTCGAGTTCGGTGGCGTTCGGCAGCAGATCCGGATAATCGGCTTCGACTTCCTTCCAGCCGCCCGTCGGGTCGCCGGTGCGGCCGATGCCCGCGTTGCCGTGGAAGCCCGCGACGAGCTCGCCCTTGGCCATCATCTCGGCGAGCGAGGTGCCGGCCGGCGTGTGAATGACGTTCGAGGGCAGCTTCAGTTGCGTGACGTGTTCTTCGTCGTCGACGACCCAGGTGACCTTCGAGGTGTCGAGACCGAATTCGTCGATCAGCACCTGGCGCGTCCACACGCCCGTCGTCACCGAGTAGGCGCGCACGCCGACCTTCTTGCCTTCGAGATCCTTCGGCGTCTTGATGCCCGCGTCAGGGCGCACCAGCAGGCCTTCATGGTGGAAGCGGCGCACCACGAAGATCGGCAGCGCGACGAAAGGAGCGCCATAGGCGCGCGCGATGATGTAGGTGGTGGGTGCCAGTTCGCAGACATCGAATTCCACGTCGCGGACCATGCGGCGGAAGGCGCCGATCTGCGGCTGGACGGTGATGAATTCAGCGTCGACGCCTTCGATGGGGATCGAGCCGTCGCGGATCGCAGCCGTGTGCGGGTGGTCGGCGATGGCGAGCGTCAGGTGGACTTTCTTGGTCAATTGAGTCTCCGTTGGAGTTAGGTGTCGGGCTGCGCGCGCTGGTTTGGTTCGCTTGCCCTTTTTGCACAATCCTGCGTTGGTGGAATCATCTTGCTATGCGGCGGTTACGTCTATTGAATTAACCTGCGGGGGGGTTAACTGTTTGGTAAAGGCCCTGCGGGGCTGGTGTTTTTGGGGGGGCTTTTTTGGGTTTTTTTGGGGCGGGTTGAGGGTTTGGTTATAGGGCGCTTTTTTTGGGTTGGGTTTTTGGTGGGGCTCTTGGTGGGGTTTTTGCGCTTTGCGTTGAATCCTGTTTTCTTGGCGGTCTGCACGCGTTGCCCCTGTGCGGGGCGGCACCTACTTTTCTTTGCAGCGGCAAAGAAAAGTAGGCAAAAGAAAGCCGCTCACACCGCTAATGCTTCGCCGTGTTTCACTCGCCTTCCCTCAAAGTGGTGCAGGAGCGTCTGTCGCCCCGCGCCCTCACACGAAGTGACAAGGCTCTCTCACATCCCGTTGCGCGCAAAGCGCGCAACGGCCGGGTATGCGAGGGAAGGCGGGGTACAAACCAGGTTTGCGGGGCACTCGCAAACCTTCGGTTTGCGCTATGCCCGACGGGGCGCGAAGCGCCCCCGGATGAATGACGGCTTTGTCACCGAGTTGAGTGGTGCGAGGTCACAGACGCCCCGGAACCACTACCAGCGAAGGTGCGAGGTGGACGGCGTCACACTGGCGGTTTGAGCGGCTTTCTTTTGCCTACTTTTCTTTGCCGCTGCAAAGAAAAGTAGGTGCCGCCCCGCACAGGGGCAACGCCTGCATACCGCCACGAAAACAGGATTCAACAACCCAAAAAACAAACCCAAAAATCAGGCACCAGCATGCGCCCGAACAAGCACCCGACTCCCCTCCCCCTTAAGCCTCTCAGCCACCTCCCCCAAACAATCCACCATCAACATAGCACTAGGCGTAAGCCCCCGATTCCGATTCCACAACACGCCTGCAGGCCGCAACAACCTCGGCAAACTCAACGGCAACGTATGCAACGGCTGCGCAGAATCCCCAGCCGGCGTCCCCGCCATCACCGCAATAAAATCCGAAATCTGCAAATGCGCCCGCGCCACATGCACTGAAAGCGTCTCGATGTAGTTATTGGTTAACGGCACATCATGCGCTTCGAGCGCCCGCTCCAATGGATCCCGCAATATCGACCCAAGCGGCGGCAATATCCACGGAAACGGCCGCAAATCGGCCCACGTCACCGTCTTGCGCCGTGCAAGCGGATGATGCCTCCCGGTCATCAACGTAACGGGCTCCTCGATCAGTTCCTTCTCTTCGAAACTGCCAAGCGTATCCGGCGGCGGCAAACGCCCCACCACCAGATCGAGCCGTCCCTGCCACAACTCGGGCAGCAGCGACGCCGTCGTGCCCTCCGTCACCATCACATTCGTGCCAGGCGAACGCTGCTTCAGCAAAATGAGCGCCTGCGGCAATAACACCGACGCGGAAGCCGGCAACATGCCGATATGAATCTTCCCTTCGGTTCCCGAACTCAGCGCCTTCAATTCATCGCGCGCGAGATGCAGAATCGTCAGCATTTCGCGCGCGTGGCGAATCAGGCAATCGCCATACTGCGTCGGCACGAGCCCTTGCGCCGTGCGCGAAAAGAGCGTCAATCCTATGCCGCGTTCGAGTTCGGCCAGAGACTTCGACACAGCCGGCACCGTCACGTGCGTAACGTCAGCCACCTGAGTCAGATTGCGGTAAGTGTCGATCGTCACCAGCAGGCGCAGATGCCGCGCCTTCAGGTTGATCTGCAGGTACCAGTCGAGTGCGGACACGTAGCGGTCCTCCGCGGTTTCACCATCGCTTGCGGGCAATATGCACGGGCGGCGGCGCAATCGCGTTCGTGCGCCGCCGCCCGTGCCTTCGTATCATTCCTTGGGTTCGAGCGCGTGCAGCGTCATGCCCAGCGAAATCGACGTGAAATAGCCCACCGTCACCAGCAGTTCCGCGATCACGGCGCGGCCGAGCGCCGCGTCGTAGCGCGCGAAGCGCGCGTCGTCGATCTGTGCGCCGGCAAGGATGTCACTCACCGCATCGCAGACGAGGCCGAAGCGGTCTTCACCGGCTTGCGGGCGACGCTTCTCCACGATCGCATTCACCACCGCTTCCGGCACGCCCGATTTCAATGCATGCCGCCGATGATTCGCAATCACATAAGGCGAATTCCAGAACACCGCCGTCGCGAGAATGGCCACTTCACTTTCCGCTTCGCTGAGCACCGGCGAGCGGTCGACGTGCGTGCCGATAATCTCCATGCCCGCCGCGAGATTCGGGTTATGCAGCCAGATATTGAACGGCGTGGGAATACGTCCGCGCCCTTCGCCGAGACGCGCAATCACTTTCTTCTGCTCGTCCGACGCCTGATCCGGGTCGATGCGTTCGAGTCGGTTTTTCGTCATGGTAGGTCCTTGCACTATGCGTCGCGCTTGCCAAGAGCGCGCAAATTCAGAAAAGGCTGCTCGGCCAGGGAATATGGATGATCCGATCGAACACGCCGTAAATAAGCGCCGTCACGCAGGCCGCGAGTATCAAACTCAGCTTCCACGATTCGCGTCCTTCGAGCCGCATATACGCCACGATCACGATCGGCACCGTGGGAATCATGCCGATCAACGACATGCAGACGAGAAACACCACGAACCAGCCGAAGAATTTCGCCGCGCGCAGCAGCGTCACGCTATTCGGCAGTTTCTCGCCGTGATCGCCCGATACGTCCATATGGATGCCGCCGCCTGCGCCTGGCGCGCCCGTCTTTGCCGGTACGAAAAAGACCTTGTAGAGCAGGCTCGTCGATCCCGCGATCACGAGAATGCTCGCGATCACCGTCGGGCCGATACGTGCCATCAGCAGCCAGCTTTGCGACGTCACCAGCATGTATGCGCCGATGCCGATAAAGAACACGTAAGCGAGATCTTCGAGCTTGAATGCGATCTTGCCGCTCGGACGCATACGCGCGAGTTCGCCGCTGCGCAGCGCGTTGAATAACGGCCGGAAAAACACCAGCGCCGCCAGCGCGAGCAGCACCATCACGACCGGTCGCGTCACCCAGTCGGTGCCGTAACGCACGAAGGAAATGGTCATATAGCGCTCCATCAGCACGCCCAGCACGAGGCCGAGAATCACCGGCGGACGCGCCCACTTCAGGCGCTTCATGGTCCAGCCGATCACACCCGCGATCAGCAGCACGAAGAGATCGCCCCAGCTACGCGAGCCCTGAAACGCGCCCACGTAAATGATCGGCATGATGACGGGCAGAATCAGCGTGTAGCGCAGCGTCGAAATGCGTGCGAACTGGCCGCTGAGCAAAAAGCACAGCCCTGCGCCGAAGATATTCGCGAGCGCAATCGACCACACCATCGAATAGGTGAAGTCGAGGTGCTTGGTCAGCATGTCGGGGCCGGGAATGAAGCCGTGCACCATCATCGCGCCGAGCAAAATGGCCTGCGCCGCGCCGCCCGGTACGCCGAACGACAGCATCGGCACGAGGCTGCCGCCTTCGCGCGCGTTATTGGCCGCTTCGGGGGCGATCACGCCACGCACGTCGCCCGTGGTGAAGGTCAGCTTCGCGTTCTTCGAAGTCTGCAGCGCATGACCGTACGCAATCCAGTCCGTCACCGCGCCGGTAATGCCCGGCACCACGCCGAGCAGCGCGCCCAGACCGCCGCAACGCAGCACCAGAAACCAGTTTCGCAGACTGTCGATCACGCCCTGGCGCATGCCTTCGCGCGAGCTGAATTGCACGTTCTCCGCAATCGCCGTGCGTCGAATCGCGAGTTCGCACAATTCCGGCAGCGCGAAAATGCCGAGAATGATCGGCACCAGCGGAATGCCATCTTGCAGATACAGAATGCCGCCGGTCCAACGCATTTGTCCCGTTTCGACATTCGTGCCGATCATGCCGACCAGAATGCCGAAGCACGCCGCCACCACGCCGCGCAGCGGCGCGTTGCCCGAAAGCGCCGCGACCATCGATACGCCGAAGATCGTCAGCCCCAACATCTCCGGCGTGCCGATCGAGAGCACGAACGGACGAACCAGCGGCAGCGACACCGCCAGCATGAGCGCGCCGATCAAACCGCCAAGCAGCGAGGATGTATAGCACGCACTCAACGCGCGCGAGGCTTCGCCGCGTTTCGTCATCGGCAGGCCGTCGAGCACCGTCGCCTGCGAGGCCGCGTGACCCGGCACGCCGAACAGCACGGCCGGAATCACGTCCGATGTGGTGATGACCGACGCCATGCCGAGCAGCATCGCGAAGGCGGCGTACGGGTCCATCGTGTACGTGAACGGCACGAGCAAGGCAAAGCCCGTCAAGCCGCCGATACCGGGCAGCAAACCAATCGCGAGCCCGACCATCACGCCGAAGACAAGAAAGATCAGCCGGTTGAATTGCAATATCGTCGACAGCGCATGGCCTGCTGCCATTAACGTTGCGTCGTTGAAAAATTCCATGCGTCATCCCGATGAAAGAGCACGCACGGCCCGCGTGATTCACGCCCAGGCCGCGCTGCGAAGATCGAGCAAATCGAAGCGCATGTCGCCGCCTCGACCGTCGACCTCACGACGATTTCAGCCAGCCAGCTGCGGATACAGCACCTTCGCCGTGCGGCCCCAGATCCACGCGCGCTCCTCGTCGCTCAGCGCCGCGAAACACGCATTGCCCTGCTCGATCAGCGTCTTCAGCGGACCCGCCGATGCCGGATAATTCGAACCGAACGCCAGATGGTCCGCGCCAAACACCTTCACCAGATGCGGGAAAAACGCGTCGGCGCCGCCCGGCGAGTTCTGCGCGATATCGAATGTGCGCGGCGTGATTTTCAAATACACGTTGTCGTATTTCGCGAGCGCGAACAGATCGCCGCAACGCGCATACGGCGGCCCGTCTTCGAGATCGGGACGGCCGCAATGATCGAGCGCGATCTTCACGGTCGGAAAGCGCTGCGCCAGTTGCGCCACCATCGACAAACCTTCGGGCGTCGTCTGAACAACCATCGTCATGCCGATTTCCGCGCAACGCTCCCAGATCGGAAACGTCGCCGGATTGACGAGCCAGCTGCCGTCGCTTTGATGCGTCGCGCCCCCCGTGAACAGGCGAATGCCGCCCATGCCGTTCGCGAGCCAGTGATCGAAGGTCTTGAGCGCATCCGGCGCGAGCAGGTCGAACGAATACACGCCGGTAAAGCGCTTCGGGTCTTGCGCCACGCTGTCGGCCACATAGGCGTTGTTGTGGCCGTACGTGGTCGACGAATGCACGATGGCGGCCTTGGCCACGCCCGCTTCATCCATTTCGGCGATCATCTGTTCGAACGTGACCGGGCGCGTCGCCGACCACTTCGAACGATGACCGCTTTGCGGCGCAATCGGATAACGAACCGTATCGGTCGAAATGATGTGCGGATGAATGTCGATGATTTCGTGTGTCATGCGATGAACCTCTCGGTGATTGACGGTCATTTACCCCGAGGAGGTTCATGACGTACGCGATTCAAATTCGGGTCACGGCCGCGCGCGGCGCGTAACACGCTTGCGGCGGTACCGTAATTAATGGGCGCTGAAGATCAGCTTGCGGGCACTTTCGATTTGCGGCGCGGGTGTGGCGTAGAGTTTGCTGACGATCTGCTCGACCGCATTGCCGTTAATCGGATCGATCGGATAACCCGATTTCTTCATCGCATCGATAAAGTCGGGGTCGGCGATCGTTTTGGCGAATGCGGTGCGCAGCGCATTCAAACGGTCTTGCGGCACGCCTTCCGGCACGGCAATCGGGCGGCCCGCATCGAACGGCATCAGAAACAGATTGAACAGCGCCTTCACATTCGGATCGGTGATGTAGCTGCTCAGATTGGGTGCGTCGCCAAACGGCGCGGGACTGGTCCAGCCCAGATGCAGCAGCACCTTCATCTTGCCGTTCGCGAGCAGGCGCACCGGTTCGCCCTGCTGCAAGCCATCGAGCGTCGAAGCCCAGCCATCCACTTCATCGCGCTGCATCGCGAGATACACTTCGCCGCGTCCGGTATAGCCGGGCACGATGCGCATTTTCGCGCCGAGATATTCGTCGAGCAGCGCGGGCAGCGTGCGGTCTTCGTTGGCGAAACCCGTTGCGCCCACATACATCGTCTTCTTCGTGAGATCGTTCATGGACGTCACGCCCGAGCGCGACATCGAGACGATGCAGTATTCGACCTTGTTCAAACTGCCGAGCCAGCGCACCTTGCGCGGATCGAAACGATTCTGGCGCGGATCGAGCAGCGGAATATAGAGGTTATTGCGCTGGAGAAAGCCGATTACCGAGCCGTCGTCCGGCTGCCGGGTCTGCAGCGACGCGGCGGCCACCATGCCGCCCGCGCCCACGACGTTCATCACCACCGCGCGCGGTTTGCCGGGAATGTAATTGACGAAGAAGCGCGCAAACTGGCGGGCGATGATGTCGGTGGGCGTGCCCGCGTCGGCGCTGACGACGATCGTCAGAATCTTGCCGTGATAAAAGTCTTCGACCGACTGGCCAAATGCGGGTCCGGTAATCGCCATCGCGGCAATGCCCAGAAACGCCGCGCACGCGCGTATTGCGGTCATCCACTTCATGCTCGTACCTGTCTCCGCTCATAATCCGCGATTCGCCGATAGCGGCCTGCATCGCGTTGTCTGCGTTCATCGAATTAGTGAACGCATTCAAATTCTGCCAGCCCACCGACAGGGGTCAATTGAGAAAATCGGCCCCGGGTTTGAGCAAATGGTTAAGGTAAAACGAGACTCAACAGGGAACGCAAACCGGCGCGATACGAGAACGCGGGCGCAAGAGGGCGAGCCCGCGCGAATGGCGGGCGGCAGGATAAACAAGTGGTAAAACGGCGGAAAACCCGCGAAAAACGGGCGTCAGGCCGCCGCTTCGCGCGTATTCGGGCTTTTGTCGGCGAGCCGTTGCGCGGCTTCTTCCAGACACGCCACCATCAATTGCGCGCTGGGCGTCAGGCCGCGATTGCGGTTCCACAGCACGCCCGCGGGACGCAGCAGTCGCGGCAGGCTTAACGGAAGCGTATGGAGCGGTTGAGTGGGATCGTTGGCCGGCGTGTCGGCCATCACGGCGATGAAATCGGACACCTGCAAATGCGCGCGCACGACGTGAATCGAGAGCGTTTCGATGTAATTATTCGAGAGCGGCACGCCATTCACTTCGAGCGCGCGTTCGAGCGGGTCGCGCAATATCGAACCGGGCGGCGGCAAGATCCATGGATACGGATGCAGATCGGCCCATTTCAGATTCTTTTTACGCGCGAGCGGATGATGCCGGCCCGTCACCAGCGTGACCGGATCTTCGAGCAATTCCTTTTCTTCGAAACTGCCGAGCGTGTCCGGCGGCGGCAGGCGGCCCACCACGAGATCGAGGCGGCCTTGCCAAAGCTCGGGCAGCAGCGAACCGGTCGTGCCTTCGATCACCACCACGTTGGTGCCCGGCGAGCGCTGTTTCAGCAGGCTCAGCGCTTGCGGCAGCAAGACCGACGCCGACGCCGGCAGCATGCCGATATGCACCTTGCCCTCGGCGCCCGAACTCAAGGCTTTCAATTCGTCGCGCGCCTGATGCAGGATGGTGAGCATGTCGCGCGCGTGACGAATCAGGCACTCGCCATACGCCGTGGGCACGAGGCCTTGCGCCGTGCGCGAAAACAGCGTCAGTCCCATCCCCTTTTCGAGTTCCGCCAGCGCCTTCGACACCGCGGGCACCGTGACATGGGTGACGTCGGCCACCTGGGTCAGGTTTCGGTACGTATCGATCGCCACCAGAAGATGCAAATGCCGCGCCTTCAAGTTGATCTGCAAGTACCAGTCAAGCTCTGACAAGTCTCCACCTCTGCCGGTTTTACAACTTCGTTAAGTCTCGAGCCATTTTACTCAATTGCCTCGGGGGACAGTTCGCTGGCACGATCGCGCTGCGCGCCCTGGCGCCCTCGCCATTGCCCGCCGTTATCGCTCGCAGGCCGCTTGAACACGCGCCCAGCGGGGCTTTGCGGCCTCTCTGCGTCACGACACGCCAGGCGGCGCGCAAGGGTTATCCCTGGCGAATTCGATTCGCCGACTCAACCACGAGACGCCGGCCCACCGGCATGCGGAGACATCCGATGACACCATCATTCAGCCGCCGGCGCTTTCTGCGCGGTGTGGGCCTGCTGGGCGCGAGTGTGGCGGCGAGCGGCCTGGCCGCGCCTTACCTCGCACGCGGCGCGAGCGCGCCGATCCGGATCGTCAGCAATCCGGGGCTGGAGAACGCGACGCTCAATGCGTTAATGGCTGAACTCGGTTATTTCAAACGCTTCGGCGTGAATGCGCAGATCGTCGAGATTCCCGGCGTGCATGGCCCGCTCGACGCCATGGCGGCGGGCGCGGGCGACGTCTGCATGGTGTCGGGCTACAACCTCGTGCTGTCGCGCATTGCGCAAGGCGCGCGAGTGAAGATCGTCGGTGCGGGCATGAAGCGATGCGCCTTGACGGTGTTCGCGCGGCCAGACGGCGCAACGACGCTCGCGGACCTGAAACACAAGACGGTCGCCGTCGGGCCCGAGCGCGGCTTGCTCCATTCGCTGATGGTGCAGCTTTTGAAGGCACGCGGCATCGACTATTCGCAGGTTCGTTTCGTCGATAAAGGCAGCAACGACGATTGTCACGCGGCCGTGGTCAAAGGCGAAGTCGACGCGAGCTGTTCGAGCATTTCGCATTTGAACGATCGGGATGGACTCGTGGTGATTAACGACGGCAATATGTGGCAGGCGCTGCCGCACTGCATTTTCCAGACCGCCTACGCCTCGGACGACGCGATCCGCAACAAGCACGACGACATGGTCGCCGTCATGGCCGCTTATGGCGCGCTCTATGAATTCCTGATGTCGCCGGACTCGCGTGACGCCTTTTTCGCCGCGCGAAAACACGCGCAGAAACGCTTCGACGCGGAATCGGCGCAAGCGATCTGGCAATTCAACGAAACGCAGCGTCCGTATTCAAAAGATCTCTCGCTGACCGAAGCCGATATTGGTTATCTGCAGGATATGTATATCGGCCTCGGCAGCCTCGATCGCAAACAGGATTTCGCGGAAGTGGCCGATATGTCGGCGGCGCGTGAAGCGGCGAAACTTCTCGGCTGACTTGCCTGATTCACAGCCCGGATGTGGCGTAACGCTGCGATCTCAGGGCTGCGCCACGCCGCGCGCCTAGAACGTGTGCCGGATACCCGCAATCACGGAGAGTTGCGAGCCGCCGGCCGGCGGCGTCGCCGTGGGCGAAATGGTGGTGGCCGAAAGCGCGAGATTGCCGTCGTTATGAATATGCTCGGCGGTCACATACAGGAAGGTGGCCTTCGAAAGCAGATATTCGCCGCGCAGCACGAAAACCAGCGCCTTGTTTTCGGAGTGATCGTACTGTAGATGCGCGACCATGCCGTCGACGTACAGGAACGGCGTGATCGGCACCGTGCCGGTCACCCACAGCAGATTACTCTTGGGCGTGGCAATGCCTTCGTCGTCGCGGCGAATCCAGCCCACGCCGAATTTCGCGCCCCTGAACTTGAAATAACCGCCCAATGTAAAGCGGCTGTCCGTGAGTTTCGGCGACGTCAAACCGCCCCACGTGGCCGACGTGCCGCCGTAATTGCGTTCATACGAACTCGCGACGCCCCAATAACCACCGTCGTATTTCATCATCGCCGAATATTCGCGGCATTGATTCGACGGCGACGTTTCACCCGGGCAATTAGTGGCGACCGAACTGTTGCCCGATTCCGCGTCGCGTCCAAAGCTGTAATTCACGCCGCCTTCGAGTGCACCGGCAAAAAAGCGGTAACTCACGGAATTGTCGGCGCGTGCGTTGGCAATGCCGTTATCGAGCGTCGTGAGGCCTTGCGCGCCCGTGCCGAACGGGTTGATAAACGACGTCGCGAAGAAACGCATCGTGTATTGGCGGCCGAATGTAACGCGTCCGAATGGGCCGTCGAGGCCGACATACGACTGGCGGCCGAACAGCCGTCCGCCCTGCCGCGACGCGCCGTTATTCGGCTGAAAACCACCCTGCAAATCGAAAATGGCGCGCGTGCCGCCGCCCAGATCTTCATTGCCGCGAATGCCGAAATACGAGGTGGCGGTGCCGTCGCCTTCACGAAATGCACTGGTGGTGGCGTTTTTGCCCTTCGCCACGTTATTGACGTATTCCAGACCTTGATCGATCAGGCCGTACATCGTGACCGAGCTGGTACCGAACGGTTGAAACTGGGCCGCGTTACTGCCGTCGGCGAAAGCGCAAACGGGCGTCATGCTCATCAACGCCGCGCCCGCGCATAGTGCGGATCTACACTTCATGATCGTCGCTGTCTCCAGGATTCGAGTCATCGCAGGCCTTTGCGGCTCATCGGCGCCCATGTGTGCGCCGCCGTGACTCATGTAATCGCTTTGTTTGTAATGCCCTGAAATTTTGCCTGTGCAGCGCCGCCGGTCCATTGAGAAAAACGGCCGGTCATGTGAGCAAATGGTTAAGGCACGCGCGCGAAAAACGGAAGGCGGAAAGCGCAAACCACCCGGCGCACAGTCATGCCTGTGCGCCGGGTGCGTCTGATTGAAGCGCGAATGTGCGTGAGTCGCGGCCGGCCTGAATTAAAACCGATGCCGGATGCCCGCGATAGCCGACGTCTGAGAGCCGCCTTCGGGCGGCCCCACGACCGGAATGATCGTACTGGCCGACAATGCGAGCGCGCCGCTATTCTTGATATGCTCGCCCGTCACATAAAGCGCCGTGTTTCTCGACAGCGTATAGACCGCGCGCAAGACGAATATCACGGCTTTATCGGGCGTGTGATCGTATTTGAGTTCCGCCACTTCGCTGTCGAACGAGAGCGCCGGACTCACCGGTACCGTGCCGGTTACCCACACGAGATTGCTTTTCGGCGTCGATATGCCTTCGTCGTCGCGACGAATCCATCCCGCGCCAAAACGCGCGCTGCGAACGTTGAAATACGCGCCGAGAATAAAGCGGCTGTCCGTGAGTTTCGGCGATGTGAGACCGCCCCATGTCGCCGACGTGCCGCCGTAATTGCGCTCGTATGCGCTGACGATCCCCCAGATGCGGCTTTCGTATTTGAGCAGCGCCGACCATTCGCGGCATTCGTTCGACGGCGACGTCTCACCCGGGCAATTGGTGGCGACGACGCTGTCGCCGTCCACGGCATCGCGGCCGAAACTGTAATTCACGCCGGTTTCGAATCCGTCGATATGGTAACGGTAGCTGATCGAGTTATCCGCGCGCGGATTCGCAATGCCGTTATCGAGTGTCGTCAGGCCTTGCGCGCCGAATCCGAACGGATTGATCGGCTTGATCGCATAAGCGCGCATCGTATATTGGCGGCCGAATGTCAGGCTGCCGAAGTCGCCCGCCACGCCCACATACGATTGCCGCCCGAACAGGCGTCCGCCCTGGCTCGCCGTGCCGTTGCTCGCCTGGAATCCGCCTTCGAGATCCCAGATGGCGCGCAGGCTGCCGCCCAGCGCTTCGTTGCCGCGAATGCCGAAGAACGAGGTGTCCGTTCCCCAGCCGGTTCGCAGGCTGCTGGCCGTGCCTTTGCCCACCGCCTGCCCGGTAATGTATTCGACGCCTTCGTCGACCGAGCCGTAAAGCGTGACGGTATTCTCGCCGCCCAGCACCCACGGCGGGGATTCCGTCGCCCATGCCGACGATGAACCGACGCATGTTCCGATGAGCGACGCACAGATAAAAATCGCGGACCTGTACCTCATGGCCGTCTTTATCCTCATGTAATAGTTCACGCAATCCATCCGCGCGACATGTGTCGCCGATGCATTGCGTTGTCTCCGTTTGTGTGAGGATTTTGCCAGCGCGGCCGCGCGGGTCGATTGAGAAAAGCTGCCGCTCGCTTGAGCGAATGGTTAACGCGGAAAGACGCACGGCGCGCTGAACGACCGTGCGGAATTGAGGATCTGCGGAGTGGAATTAATGCGGCTAAATCAAAACGCCGGATGCGCCCTATCGCGTCATCCGGCTGATTCGGCTCATTCGGCTCATTCGGTTAATTCTGCGCTCAATGCTGAACGCCCCAGCGACGCACGGTCAGCCGTTCGAGCGTATCGAAAACCAGATGCTCGACGAGCAGGCCAATGAGGATCACCGCTGCGAGCCCGGCGAACACACGATCGGTATACAGCTCATTGCGATTCTGGAAGATGTACCAGCCCAGGCCGCCCTGCCCCGCGCTCGCGCCGAACACCAGTTCCGCCGCGATCAGCGTGCGCCATGCAAAAGCCCAACCCACGCGCAGGCCCGCGATGATCGACGGCAACGCAGCCGGCACCAGAATGAGCGCGACGTGGCGCAGGCCGCTCAGTCCGTAATTGCGTCCCGCCATGCGCAAGGTGGCGGGCACGCCCAGAAACCCCGTGTACATATTGAGCGCAAGCGGCCAGAGCACGGCGTGCACGAGCACGAACAGCAGACTGCCCGTGCCGAGTCCGAACCAGAGCAGCGCGATGGGCAATAGCGCAATCGAAGGCAAGGGATTGAACATCGCGGTCAGCATGGAGAGCAGATCGCGGCCCGCACGCGTCGACACGGCCAGCGCCGTGAGCGCGAACGCGAGCACCACGCCGATGGCATAGCCGCGCAACAACACGGACAGCGAAATCGCGGTCTTCTCCAGCAACTCGCCGCTCAGGATGCCTTGCACGAACGCCATGAACGTCGCGCCGAAAGTCGGCACCAGCAGATCGTTGTTCACGATGCGCGCGGTGATCTCCCACGCTGCGATCAACAGCAGCGCGATCAGCGTGCGCCTCAACCAGCTTGCATCGGAAAGACGCTTCGCGAGCGGCAGCGGCACCGAATCGCCGCCGGGCGGCACGGGTTGCAGTGTGCGTTCGTATTCCTCGCGCACGGGCGGCAGCGGCGGCAGGGCCGCGCGATTCGGCGTGCTCATGCGTGTGCCTCCGCGTTGATCTTTTCTTCTCGGTTCGCTTCTGCGTTCGCTTCTGCGTTCATTTCCGTCTCGAACAACAGGCCGTGAATGCGCGCGACGTTCGCGCGAAAGCCTTCATCGTCGAGACTGGCGTGCGACCACGCGTGACTGTTCAGCTCCGCGCGCACGCGTCCCGGATGCGCTGAAAGCAGCAGAATGCGATTACCCACCACCAGCGCTTCTTCGATCGAATGCGTGACGAACAGCAGCGTGAAGCGTTCGTCGTCCCAGAGGCGCAGCAATTCCTCCTGCATCTTGCGACGCGTGAGCGCGTCGAGCGCGGCGAACGGTTCGTCCATCAGCAGCACGCGCGGCTGCATCGCGAGCGCGCGTGCAATCGCCACACGCTGCTTCATGCCGCCCGAAAGCGTGTGCGGATACGCATCGGCAAAGGCCGCAAGGCCGACCTTGTCGAGATAATGCAGCGCGCGCGCCTTCGCCTCGGCGCGCTGCAGCTTGCGGGCCACACGCAACGGAAACGCGACGTTCTCCACCACGGTCTTCCACGGCGGCAACTGATCGAACTCCTGGAACACGACGACGCGATCCGGACCGGGGCCGCGCACGCGCTGACCGTCGAGCGCGATCGTGCCGCCGACGGGTTCGATAAAGCCCGCGATCGCCTTGAGCAAGGTGGACTTGCCGCAGCCCGACGGCCCCAGCAGCACGAAGCGGTCGCTGCCGTAGACGTCGAAGCTCACGTCGTGCGTGGCGCGCACGATGCGCTCGCGACTACGATATTCGAGGCTGACGCCGTCGATGGCGAGCAGCGGGCCGCCAGCATCGGCGATAGGGGACGCGTAGCCCGGCACGGCGCGCGGCGTGCGCTGGCCGAAGGCCGCGTCGGCGTCGCCCGCTTTCGGCGCGGCGCCTTCCAGGCCACGGCGCGCCAGCGGCGCGTGGGCCCCGAGTCGGGAGGGTGTGACTGTCACGATCGGAACTCCAGCAGAGAAAACGTCAACATACGGGCAGCCGCCGCGCATCCCAACCAAGGAATCGCCATATCCAAAACACGGCGATGCATAAACGCCGGTTACGGCGCTTCAGCAGGCGAAATCAACACACGAAATCGGCACGCGAAATCAACACGCGGAATCAGCTACCGCCCGCCGTCGCCGGATCGTCGAAGAAATAATCGCGCCAGCTTTTGGGCTCGTTGCGGATCGCGCCGGTGCGATACATGAATTGCGCGAGCGGCAGCGTGTTCTGCGGCGCCGTCTTGAACTGCACCTGCGGATCGCGCAGGATCTTCAGCAGCAGATTGCGGTCGATCTTCGAACCATTCACGCGGATATAGATATCGGCGGCTTTCTCGGGATCGGTCGAAATCAGATGAGCCGCGTCGGCGAGCGCCGCCACGAAGGCGTGATAGGTTTTCGGATTCTCGTCGCGGAATTTCTGCGTGGTGTAGAGCACCGTCGCCGAACTCGGGCCGCCGAGCACATCATAGGAATTCAGCACGATATGCGCCTTCGGGTTCCCGGCCAGTTCCTGCTGCTGGAACGGCGGATTGCCGAAATGGGCCGTGATGACGTTGCTGTTCGCGATCAGCGCAGCGGCTGCATCCGGATGCGGAATGGCCTGCGTGAGCTTGTCGAGCCGGTCGACCTGCTTGTCGCCCCACTGCTTCGCCGCCGCGTATTGCAGCACGCGCGACTGCACGGAAACGCCCACGGCGGGCACCGCAATGCGATCCTTGTCGGTGAAGTCGGCCACGGTCTTGACGTTCGGATCGGTGCTCACGAGGTAGTACGGCAGGTTGCCGAGCGAGGCCACGCCCTTCACGTTCTGGCGGCCGTGCGTGCGGTCCCAGACGGTCAGCAGCGGGCCGACGCCCGCGCCCGCGATATCCACCGCGCCCGAAAGCAGCGCATCGTTGACGGCCGCGCCGCCCGAGAGGCGAACCCAGTCGACCTTGATGTCGACGCCGGCCTTGCGCCCTTCCTGCTCGATGAAGTGCTGATCGCGCGCGACGTTGAGCATCAGATACACCACGCCAAACTGTTCGGCGACGCGAATCGTGCCCTCGGCGCGCGCCGGTTGCGTCGCGGCCAGCGTGCCGGCGGCGAGCGCCACGGAAAGAGAAGGCGCAAACGCGCGGCGCAAGGCGTGCGCGGCGCGAGACAGGAACGGCATAGGCGTACCCCGTGATAGTTGTCTGAGTGAGTTTGAAAGGCGCATGTAACTTGCCGATAGAGGCCAATCTAAATGCGCCTGCTGCACCTGACAACGAAGCAAATCCGATACGTTTATCCAGTCGAGTCATAAAGCCGCTGCTAACGCATACAAGGGCGCGAACCTATGCGCGCTCGCATCGGCCACAATGAAAAAGCCACGACAAATGCCGTGGCTTTTCATTGCTATACGCGTGAATATCGCGTGCGTGGCTGCCGGTCAGAAGCCCAGATCGCCGCCGCCAGGCACGCCGCCCGGCGCAGGCGCGGTCGCCGCCTTGGGCGCTTCGTGAACGGTCGCATCGGTCGTCAGCAGCAGCCCGGCCACGGACGCCGCGTTTTGCAGCGCCGTGCGCGTGACCTTGGTCGGATCGAGCACGCCCTTTTCGACGAGGTCGCCATACTGGCCCGTCGCCGCGTCGTAACCGAAATTACCCGAGCCTTCCGCCACGCGCGCCGCCACCACGCTCGCCTCTTCGCCCGCATTGGTCACGATCTGGCGCAGCGGTTCTTCGAGCGCACGCAGCACGATCTTCACGCCGGCGGTCTGATCGGGGTTGCTGCCCTGCAGATTGAGAATCGCCTGGCGCACGCGAATCAGCGCCACGCCGCCGCCCGGCACGATGCCCTCTTCCACCGCCGCGCGCGTCGCGTGCAGCGCATCGTCCACGCGATCCTTCTTTTCCTTCACTTCGATTTCGGTCGCGCCGCCCACCTTGATCACCGCCACGCCGCCCGCGAGTTTCGCCACGCGTTCCTGCAGCTTCTCGCGATCGTAATCGGAGGTCGCTTCTTCGATCTGCACACGAATCTGCTTCACGCGCGCTTCGATCGCCGCCGCTTCGCCCGCGCCATCGATCACCGTGGTGTTTTCCTTGCCGATCTCCACGCGCTTGGCCTGACCGAGTTCGGCGAGCGTGGCCTTGTCGAGACCCAAGCCGGTTTCCTCGGCGATCACCTGACCGCCCGTGAGGATCGCGATATCTTCGAGCAGCGCCTTGCGACGGTCGCCGAAACCGGGCGCCTTCACCGCGACCGTCTTCAGCACGCCGCGAATATTGTTGACGACGAGCGTCGCGAGCGCTTCGCCCTCGATATCTTCCGCGATCAGCAGCAGCGGACGCCCGGCCTTCGCCACCTGTTCGAGCACCGGCAGCAGATCGCGGATATTCGAAATCTTTTTGTCGTGCAGGAGAATGAACGGATTGTCGAGTTCGGCAATCTGCTTATCCGCGTTGTTGATGAAGTACGGCGAAAGATAGCCGCGATCGAATTGCAGACCTTCGACCACGTCGAGTTCGTCGTCGAGTGACTTGCCGTCTTCCACCGTGATCACGCCTTCCTTGCCCACGCGATCGAGCGCTTCCGCAATGCGCTGGCCGATCGACTCTTCGCCGTTGGCCGAGATGGTCGCGACCTGCGCGATTTCCTTGCTCGTGGTGGTCGGCTTGCTGATCTTCTTCAGCTCCTCGATCGCCGCGCTCACGGCCTTGTCGATGCCGCGTTTCAGATCGAGCGGATTGAGGCCGGCCGCCACGTATTTCTGCCCTTCGCGCACGATCGCCTGCGCCAGCACGGTGGCCGTCGTCGTGCCGTCGCCCGCGGCGTCGCTGGTTTTCGACGCGACTTCCTTGACGATCTGCGCGCCGATATTCTGCACCTTGTCCGCGAGTTCCACTTCCTTCGCCACCGACACGCCGTCCTTCGTCACGACCGGCGAGCCGAAGCTGCGTTCGAGCACGACGTTGCGTCCCTTGGGACCGAGCGTGACTTTCACGGCGTCGGCGAGAATGTTCACGCCTTCGATGAGTTTGCTACGGGCGATGTCGCCGAATACGATGTCTTTCGCTGCCATGATCGATGCTTCCCTCAGGATTGAACGACTGCGACGATGTCTTCTTCGCGCAGCACGAGCAGTTCGTTACCGTCGACTTTCACGGTCTGACCGGCGTATTTGCCGAACAGCACGCGGTCGCCCACGTTGAGATCGGGCGCGATGCGGCGCCCGTCGTTGTCGCGCCGGCCGGGACCGACGGCGAGCACTTCGCCCTGGTCCGGCTTTTCGGCGGCGCTATCGGGAATCACGATGCCCGACGCGGTTTTGGTTTCCTGATCGAGTCGCTTGACGATCACGCGATCGTGCAATGGGCGCAGGCTCATGGGCGTAGTCCTTTAACGTTATCGGCGATGGGCTGGCACTCGTTCAATGCGAGTGCTGATGGAAAACCGAGTATAGAAAACGCCTTCGCCGCGCTCCAATAATGGATTGGCAATTCGATATCGCGCGAATCCTGCAATCGATATGGCGATGCGTGAGTTGAATAGAAGGCGAATCGAAGGCGCGAAAAAAAAGCGAACGGCGCACCGTTCGCTTTAACGAAGTCCTCCCGTTCGGATCGAACGAGGGCCATCCCCAGTTTTACTGCATGTATTGCTCGTTTCCAATCAAGCCGATCTTCGTCGCGCCTTCACGCTGCGCGGCCGCCAGCACTTCAGCCACGGCGCGATACGGCGCGGCTTTATCCGGCAGCAGATGAATCTCCGATTGATCGGCTTGCGCCGCCACGTCGGCCATATGCCGTTCGAGATCGGCGTGATCCTGAAGATGCGCGCCGTTCCAGGCGAGCGCGCCGCTTGCGTCGATATCGACCTGCACGACCGGCGGCGGCGCGGCGGGCGGCGGCGGATCGCCCACGGGCAGATTCATTTTCACCGAGTGCATCTGGATTGGAATCGTGATGATCAACATGATCAAGAGCACGAGCATCACGTCGATCAGCGGCGTGGTGTTGATATCCACCATCACGTCCGGTTCGTCGCCGGAACCCTGGTTCACCTGCATTCCCATATCTGTTTCCTTCGCTCGCGCTCAACCGCCGCGCGCGGGCGGCTGCGTGATGAACGACACCTTCGTGATGCCCGCGCGCTCGCAATCGGTCACCACGCGACCAATGAACTCGTAGCGCGTGGACTGATCGCCGCGCACGTGCACCTCGGGCTGCGGATCGCGCTGCGAGACCGTCTTCAGTTGCGCAAGCAGCGTGGGCGAGTCGACGCGTTTTTCGTTCCAGAAGACGTTGCCGTCCTTGTCGACCGCGATCTCGATCGCGTCCGGTTTGGTCTGCAGCGGACTCACGGTTTCCTTCGGCAATTGCACGGGCACCGTATGCGTGACCACCGGAATCGTGATGAGAAAGATGATCAGCAGGACGAGCATGACGTCGACGAGCGGCGTCGTGTTGATGGTGGCGATCACCTCGTCTTCGCCACCGTCCTGAGCTACGTTCATGGCCATGATGACTCTCTTCGCGCGCTCAGCCCGCGTTGGCGACGGCGCGCACGTTGCGCTTGCGGCCCGACAGCAGCACCGTATGCAGTTGCGCGCCGAACGTGCGCACGCGCTCCATCAGCGACTTGTTGCGGCGCACGAGGAAGTTGTAGCCGAGCACGGCCGGCACGGCGACCGCGAGGCCGATGGCGGTCATGATGAGCGCCTCGCCCACCGGACCCGCCACCTTGTCGATCGATGCCTGACCCGCGATGCCGATCGCCGTGAGCGCGTGATAAATGCCCCACACGGTGCCGAACAGGCCGACGAACGGCGCGGTCGAACCGACCGTCGCGAGAAACGCGAGACCGTCCTGCAGGCGATTGCCGACGTTGTTGATCGAGCGGTCG
Organism: Paraburkholderia sp. Ac-20347; assembly: GCF_017104805.1. Lineage (NCBI taxonomy): Bacteria > Pseudomonadati > Pseudomonadota > Betaproteobacteria > Burkholderiales > Burkholderiaceae > Paraburkholderia > Paraburkholderia sp. Ac-20347. Next base: position 23,452 of record NZ_JAAGPN010000121.1, read on the forward strand.
ATGCTCACCTGAATCCACGTATTGCGGTCCACTTCTTCGAGCAGCACTTCGTCGTGATGCTCGGCGGCATCGATGCCGGTTTCGGCGATGAAGCGAAACGGCGAGCGTTCGTCCAGTTGCGCGGCGCCTGCCGCGAGCGACGGCGCTTCCCAGAGTTGCTGATCCGCCGACTTCGCGCGGCGATTGGCGCGCGCCTGTTCGACGAACTTGGTGACCATGATGTACCAGCTACCCATCGACATGGCGACCAGCACGAGCAGCACGAAACGCGCGACGAAGTCGCCGTTCTTCCACAGCGCGTCGAGGCCATAGGGGTTCGCGGTCTCCACGCCGGCGGCTTGTGCCCACGCCGTGACGGGAATCGCCGCCGCCACGGCGACGACGGACAGGGCCGCACGCGCGGCAAACTTCGATTGCTTGTTCATCAGGACTCCAACATTAAAGACAGCAGCGGCCGGCGTGGCGCGTATCGTTTTGAACGCGCCTGAATCTTCCTCGCCGACTCACCGTAAATTCAGTTCAGATTGAACGAGAACGGCACCTGCACGCGCACCGGCTGACCCTGCGAAATGCAGTTGAACCGCTTGACCGCATTGAACGCCGCGCGATCGAGCAACGGGTCCGCCGACTTTTCGACTTTCTCGTCGGTCACATGACCTTGCGGATCGACCACGAACGAAATCAGCACGTCGCCCGTGATGTTGTTCTCCTGCGCTTCCTCCGGATACGTCATGCTGGCGCGCACCTTGTCCGAGTTCGGACACACCACGCCCGCTTCATGACTCACCGGTTTGGGCGGGGCGGGCGGCGCGACGGGCGCGGGCGGCGTGGGCGCCGGAATCACCGCCGTC
>NZ_JAAGPN010000011.1:0-70774 GCF_017104805.1 Paraburkholderia sp. Ac-20347
CTGGCGCGCGCGCCGCAACGCGGCAATCGTCGTGCGGCCCGCATGGCCGGTCGCGCCAAAGATCACATACATGTCGATTCCTCCTCGTTGAGCCTGCCGCCATCGTAGGGGCGCGGTGGCCGCGCGGCGCGCACGAACGGATGGCCGCGCGCGGAATCGGATGAAATCGCACGCGGCGAGACACGCGCCCGCCGTTGCGCCGCCCGGTGCGAATCCACTAGACTGGGCGCGCACGATTTCGCGCGACGCCACGCATACGGCGTCGAAAAAGGGGACGCCATGAACGCAGTATGGGAAGCCGCCGCGCCGCGCGCCGGCGCGCGCGTGAGCCTGAAAAACAGCCGCGAACTGGGCTGGAACGGTTTCGGCGCGGAACTGGTCGGGATTTCGGCGGGCAGCCATCGCGTGCCCGGCTCGGCGATGCATCGCGTCGGCGTACACGTGGGCGCGCCGGTGCGCGCGCATTGCGTCTGCGACGGCACGCGGCTCGCGCGCCTGCAGGCCGAAGGCGACGCCGATGTGATTCCCGGCGGACTCGACGGCGTCTGGACCGACGACGGCGACTGCACGATCCTGAGCGTGAGTTTCGAGGATCACTTCGTGCGCGCGACGGCGCAGCAACTGTCACGCGGATCGGCGCGCTGGGCGATTCGTCCGCGCCTGCAACTGCGCGACGCGCGCCTGCAGCATCTCGCCTGGGCGCTGCGCGCGGAACTCGAAGCGGGCGCGGCGTCCGATCCGCTGTTCGCCGAAAGCGTCGCGACGGCGATGGTCGTGCGTCTGCTCGACGGCGCGCCGCCTTCTCCGCCGACGCGCCGTGCGTTGCTCGCGCCGCGCGTCGCCGCGCGCGTGATCGACTACATCGAAGGCCATCTCGACGAACGCCTCACGCTCGCGGAACTCGCCGCGCTGGCGGAACTCAGCACGCCGCATTTCAAGGCGCTGTTTCGTGCGACGGTCGGCTTGCCGGTGCATCAATACGTGGTGCGGCGGCGGGTGGAACGCGCGCGGACGCTGCTGGAAAAGGGCGCGCTGAGCGTCACGCAGGTCGCGCTCGAAACCGGCTTCGCGCACCCGAGCCACATGGCGCACTGGATGAACCGCGTGCTCGGCGTGACGCCGCGCGACGTGGTGCGAACGCGCGGCGCGTAGCGTGCCGCGTGCTCAGCCGCCCACGAGACCTTCGGCGACGAGCGCGGCGCGAACGTGCGGTCGGCTCGCCACGCGCTGCTGGAACGCCGTGAGCGCGGGCAGATGCGAAAGATCGACGCCGACATGCGGCGCCCAGTTCGTCACCGTGAACAGATAGGCGTCGGCGGCCGAGAAATGATTGCCGAGCAGCCAGGCCTGCGGCGTCAGGATCTCTTCGAGCCACGCATAATATTTGCCGAGCGCGGCTTGCCGTTCCGCGCGAACTTCGGCGGGCGTCGCCGGATTGAACAGCGGCGAATAACTCTTGTGCACATCGGAATTGATGAACGCGAGCCACTCCTGCAAGCGGTAGCGCGCCATCGATTCGTGGGCCGGCGCGAGTTCGGCTTCGGGCGCACTGTCCGCGAGAAACTGCAGGATGGCGGGGCCTTCGGTCAGGATCGTCCCGTCGTCGAGTTCGAGCGTCGGCACGTTGCCCTTCGGATTGATGCTGAAGAAGTCGACGCCGCTTTGCGTGCGCTTCGTCGCCAGGTCGACTTTTTCGAGTGCGATGGGAATGCCGCATTCGCGCGCGACGATATGGGCGGCAAGCGAGCACGCACCCGGCGAGTAATAGAGCTTCATATCGGTTCCTGACTGGAGTGAAAACGGTCGCGGGCCACACGGTCCGCGCTACGCATGGTAGCGGCACGGCGCGGCGATGTGGCAAGTGCGCCGATATAATCCGGTTACTCCGCAGTTACCGTTTGACGAGGACGATCGACGATGGGTTTGGCGGTCCGCAAGAACAGGGCACCCGCGCCGCCCGCGTGTCAGGTGACCGACGCGCTGGGTTTTTTGCGCGGCGCATGGGCATTGAACGTGATCTGGCAGTTGCGCGATCAGGCGCGCCGGTTCGGCGAATTGCGCCGCGATTTGCCGGGCATTTCGGCGCGCGTGCTCAGCGTGCGTCTGCGCGAACTGGAGACGCGCGGGCTCGTCGCGAAACACAAGCTCGACAGTTCGCCGCCGTCGGCCGAATACGTGCTCACCGATCTCGGACGCGAATTGCTGCCGGCCATCGACATCTTCGCAGCCGTGGGGCAGAAGGTGCTGGCGGCGTGGCAAACGTCGCCAGCGGAAATCGCGTAACGCAAGTCAGCCAGGTAAGCCACATCAGCCGCCCGGCTTACTCCTCGCCGCCGAGCCGACGCGCCAGCCCGCTCGTGCGCACGACCCACTTCTCCAGTTCCGCGCCGAGAAACACCACGAGCCCCGCGCCCAGCACCTTGAGCCATTCCTGCGGGACGAGCGCCGCCGATCCGAACAGATGCTGCATGAAGGGCGCATACGTGAACGCGATCTGCATCAGCACGCACGCGCCAATCGCGAGCAGCGCGTAACGGTTGCCGGTGAGCCCCTGCCAGCTCAGCATCGAGTGGAAGATCGAGCGGCTGTTGATCAGGTAGAGCATCTCGGACATCACCACCGCATTCACGGCGATCGTGCGTGCGCGCTCGATGCCGGTGCCCGCGCTCAACTCCCAGTAAAACAGGCCGAACGCGCCGATCATCATCAGCACCGAGACCATCGCCACGCGCCACATGAAGAAGCCCGAGAGCAACGATTCGCCGGGCGCGCGCGGCTTGCGGCGCATGATGCCCGGTTCGGCGCGCTCGAACGCAAGCGCGATGCCGAGCGTGCTCGCCGTCACCATGTTGACCCACAGCACCTGCGCGGGCGTGAGCGGAATGCCCAGACCCGTGAGCGCGCCCGCGAGCACGACGAGCGCTTCGCCGCCGTTGGTCGGCAGCGTGAAGAGGATGAACTTCTTGAGGTTGTCGTAGACGGCGCGGCCTTCGCGCACGGCGCGCGCGATGGTGGCGAAGTTGTCGTCGGCGAGCACCATGTCGGCGGCTTCCTTGGCCGCTTCCGTGCCTTTCGCGCCCATCGCCACGCCCACGTCCGCGCGCTTGAGCGCGGGCGCGTCGTTCACGCCGTCGCCGGTCATCGCCACCACCTGGCCGTCCTGCTGCAAGGCTTCGACGAGACGCAGCTTGTGCTCGGGACTCGCGCGCGCGAACACGTCGATATCGAGCGCCACGCGGCGCAGTTCCGCATCGCCCATCAGCGCGACTTCCGCGCCCGTGACGGCCGGCTTGCCGACGCCGATCGCCAGTTGCGCGCCGATCGCACGCGCGGTTTCTGCGTGATCGCCGGTGATCATCTTCACGCGGATGCCTGCGCGATGGCAGTCGGCCACGGCCTGGATCGCCTCGTCGCGCGGCGGATCGATGATGCCCGCGAGCGCGAGCAGCGTGAAGCCCTGCGCGACATCGTCGAAATCGAGCGTGTTGTGCGCGGGCGCGCCGCGCCGGTACGCGAGCGCGAGCACGCGCAAGCCCTGCGCGCCGAGGTCGGTCTGCATGCGCCGCCAGTAGTCGGGATCGATGCGCTCTTCGACGCCGTGCGCGAGTTGCGTCGCGCACATGTCGAAGAGGCGTTCGGGCGCGCCTTTCACGAAGATCCATGCGTGGCCTTCGGCGTCCGTGTTCCAGCTCGCCATGAAGCGATGCTGCGATTCGAACGGAATGCTGTCGCGACGCGCCCACGGCGTGCCCGCGCGCGCCTGCGGTTCGTGCGCGATGCCCGCCTTCGCGCCGAGCACCAGCAGCGCGCCTTCGGTGGGATCGCCTTCGACGTGCCACAGGCCCGCTTCGTCGCGACGCATCTGCGCGTCGTTGCAGAGCACGCCCGCGCGCACCGCGAGCGCGAGTTCGGGGCAGCGCGCGGGCCATTGCGCGGCGTCGAACGCGCGTTGATCGATCGTGAAGGCGCCTTCGGGCGCGTAGCCCACGCCGCTCACGTCGATCACGTCGCGCGCGCACACCACGCGCTGCACGGTCATCTCGTTGCGCGTGAGCGTGCCGGTCTTGTCGGAGCACACGACGTTGACCGCGCCGAGCGCTTCCACGGCGGGCAGGCGGCGCACGATGGCGTTGTGCCGCGCCATGCGCTGCACGCCGAGCGCGAGGATGATCGTCATGATCGCGGGCAGGCCTTCGGGAATGCCGGAGGCGACCAGCGCGACGACGATCAGGAACATGTCGCTCGCGCTTTCGCCGCGCCACAGCGTGCCGAGCGCGAACGTGAGCGCGCCCAGCGCGAGGATCACGACGGCGAGCACGCGGCCGAAGCGGTCGATCTGGCGCAGCAGCGGCGTGGCCATCGTATCGACATCGGCGAGCATGCGGTTGATGTGGCCGATTTCGGTGTCCGCGCCCGTGGCCACGACCACGCCGCGCGCCTGGCCGTAGACGACCAGCGTGCCCGAATACGCCATGCCCCAGCGGTCGCCGAGCGGCGCGGCGGCGTCGACGCTCGCGGTCTGTTTATCGACGGGCAGCGACTCGCCGGTGAGCGCCGCTTCGTCCACGCGCAGCTCGCGCACGGCGATCAGCCGCAGGTCGGCGGGCACACGGTCGCCCGATGCGAGCACGACGATGTCGCCGGGCACGAGCTGCGTGGCGTCGACGGTTTCGCGCTCGCCGTGGCGGATTGCGGTGGCGTGCGGCGAGAGCATCGAGCGGATCGCTTCGAGCGCCGATTCGGCCTTGCCTTCCTGAATGAAACCGATCGCCACGTTGACGAGCACCGCCGCGAGCAGCACGCAGGTGTCGAGCCAATGCCGCAGCACGGCCGTGACGAGCGCGCCGGCGAGCATGACGTAGATCAGCACGTTGTGGAATTGCAGCGCGAGGCGCAGCAGCGGGCCGCGGCGTTTGGGCGGCAGCAGACGGTTCTCGCCGTAGCGCGCGCGGCGGCGCGCCACTTCGGCGTCGTCGAGACCTTCGGGCGTGGTGCCGAGATCGGCGAGCGCCTGGTCGGCATCGACGTTGTGCCACGCGCGCGGCGCGGCGGCGGCAGGCGGCTGATCGGGCATCGTGCGGTCCTCCGTCGTGCGGGTTCGCACGATGGCGGTCGATTGCAGGGGCAACGAAGCGCACCGTCGAACGTCTGCGGAAAAAAATCAGTATGACGGTATCGGAATTGGCGTGCGCGTGCGCCGGACGTGCGCGCGGCGATGCGGCGCGCGACTTAGGTGGATCGCGCGCGTGCGAGAAACGTGGCGAACGTGGTGGAACGTGGCAAACGCACGCGCGCAAAAAAACCGCGCCGCCGTCCGCAAGAAGCGGAACGGCGGCGCGGCTGATAATTGATTCGATATCCGAACGATTTAAAAACGATATCGCGTTCGGATCAATGTATCACTTCGCGACCGGCATCGTGAATTCCGCACCCTTTTCGGTGCTTTCCGGCCAGCGCTGCATGATCGACTTCTGCTTGGTGTAGAAGCGCACGCCTTCCTCGCCATACGCGTGCATGTCGCCGAACAGGCTGCGCTTCCAGCCGCCGAAACCGTGCCACGCCATCGGCACCGGAATCGGCACGTTGATACCCACCATGCCCACTTCGATCTGGCGGCCGAATTCGCGCGCCACGTTGCCGTCGCGCGTGAAGCAGGCCACGCCGTTGCCGAACTCGTGGTCGTTGATCAGTTGCACGGCTTCGGAGAAGTCCTTCACGCGCACGCAGGCGAGCACCGGGCCGAAAATCTCTTCCTTGTAGATGCGCATGTCAGGCGTGACGTCGTCGAACAGCGTGCCGCCCGTGAAGAAACCGTTTTCATGACCCGGCACCGTGAGGCCGCGGCCGTCCACGACGAGCTTCGCGCCTTCCTCGATGCCCGTGGCGATATAGCCTTCGATGCGCTCCAGCGCCTGTTTCGTGACGATCGGGCCCATTTCGGCGTCGGCTTCCATGCCGTTCTTCACCTTGAGCGTGCGCGCGCGCTCGGCCAGACGCGGCACGATCTTGTCGGCGACGTCGCCGACCAGCACCGCCACCGAGATCGCCATGCAGCGCTCGCCCGCCGAACCGTAGGCCGCGCCGATCAGCGCGTCGACGGCCTGGTCGAGATCGGCGTCGGGCATCACGACCATGTGGTTCTTCGCGCCGCCCAGCGCCTGCACGCGCTTGCCGTGCTTCGCGCCGGTTTCGTAGATGTAGTTCGCGATGGGCGTGCTGCCGACGAAGCTCACGGCCTTCACGTCGCGATGCGCGAGCAGCGCGTCGACCACGATCTTGTCGCCTTGCACGACGTTGAACACGCCGTCGGGCAGGCCGGCTTCGGTCAGCAGACGCGCCATGAACAGCGCGGCCGACGGATCGCGTTCGCTCGGCTTGAGCACGAAGGTGCAGCCCGCCGCGAGCGCGACCGGGAACATCCAGCACGGCACCATGCACGGGAAATTGAACGGCGTGATGCCCGCGACCACGCCCAGCGGCTGGCGCACGGTCCAGTTGTCCATGCCCGTGGAGACCTGCTCGGTGTAGTCGCCCTTGAGCAGCTGCGGAATGCCGCAGGCGAATTCGATCACGTCGATGCCGCGCGCGACTTCGCCTTGCGCGTCGGCGAACACCTTGCCGTGCTCGGCGGTGATGATCGCCGCGAGTTCGTCCTTGTGGCGGTTCATCAGTTCGAGGAAACGCAGCATGACGCGCGCGCGGCGGATCGGCGGCGTGTCGCGCCAGGCCGGGAACGCGGCTTTCGCGCTCGCCACGGCGGCGTCGACGTCGGCGACTTCGCCCAGCACCAGACGGCGCGCGGCGGCGCCCGTCGCCGGATTGAAGACGGATTGCGTGCGGTCGCCCGCGCCGCGCTCGCGCTTGCCGCCGATGTAGTTGACTACGTCCGCGGAATCGGTAAAGGGCTGCATGTCATCTCCTCGAAGTGGGGTATCGATTGAGCATCGGTTGATCGTCACTGTGACGGCCAGTGTACGGAGGCGGCAGGCGTCTGCACAGCCACGCAGGCTGAATTGATTGTTTTCCAGCGTGAACAATCGCCATGCGCAGCGCTGAAAGATGCGCGGGCGCGGTGCTATCATCGGCGCATCTTTGAGGATTCGGGGCGGGAGTCATTTCGTGGATACGCAGAACGTCGAAGCGCTCTGGACCCATTTGCACTGGCTGAACGTGCTGGCGGCGCAGGGCAGTTATACGGCGGCCGCCGCGCGGCTCGGCGTGAGCAAGGCCGCGATGAGCCAGCGGATCGCCGAACTGGAACGCGTGGCGGGCGTCGCGCTGGTGCAGCGCACCACGCGCAGCGTGCGCTTCACGGAAGCGGGGCGGCGGCTCGTGGAAGACACGCGCGCGCAGTTCGAGCGCATCGCCACGAGTTTCGCGAGCGTGCGCGAAATGGCCGACGTGGCGCGCGGCACGGTGCGCGTGACCGCGCCCGTGGCCTTCGCGCGTCAGCAACTGGTGCCGCGTCTCGCGCAGTTCGCGCGCGCGAATCCCGAGGTGCGCGTGCAGCTCGAATTGTCCGACCGGCTTACGTCGATCGCGAGCGAGGGTTTCGATCTCGCGATCCGCCACAGCGCGCAGGTGCCGGAAACGCATGTGGCGTTCAAGCTCTGCGACACGCGTTCGGTGATCGTTGCCACGCGCGCGTATCTGAAGCAGCGCGGCACGCCGCAAACGCCCGCCGATCTCGCGCAGCACGACTGTCTCTACTATCCGCGCACGCTCGGGTCGGGCGCGTGGTCGTTCGAGAAAGCCGGACGGCGCGCCGAGCAGTCGCGCGTGAACGTGACCGTGAACGGGCCGGTGTCGGCCAATAACAGCGAGGCGCTGCGCGACGCCGCGCTCGAAAATCTGGGCATCGCGCTGCTGCCCGATTTCAGCGCGCAGGCCGCGCTGCAGGCGGGCAAGCTCGTCGTGCTGCTGCCGGCGTGGCGGCCGGTCGGGGCGTTCGCGTCGCAGTTGCACGTGGTGCGGCCCTATGGCGCGCATGTGCCGCGCGCGGTGACGCTGTTCGCCGATTTTCTGCGCCAGACCTTCAAGCAGGGCTTTCCGCTCGAATGAGCGACGCGGGCGGCGCGGCGCATCTGACGTTTTTTCGCATCGCCCGGCGCGCCGGAGGTTGACGCGCCGAACGCGCCGCCTTTACGCTCGCGCGCTGATGGTTCCCGGTGACGGGATCAAAAGGGAACGCAGTGACGGCGCGCGCGCCGGGAGTCTGCGGCTGTCCCCGCAACTGTGAGCGGCGAGTCCATGTCAGCGAGGGCCACTGGGAAACCGGGAAGGCCGGCATCGGGCGACGACCCGCGAGCCAGGAGACCTGCCATCGACCGAGGTCCAAGCAGCCGCAAAGGGCGGGGTGTCCCGATGCGCGCGCGCCGCCCGCGCGGCCGCCCGTTGCAAGGACAGTTCGACCTCAGGATCTGTCTGCTCATGAAGTATCGTCAATTCGCTCTCACCGCCCTCGCGTCCGCCGTGGCGGTCTGCGCCTGGCAAAGCGCCTATGCGCAAACGTCGCCGCAAAGTACCGAAGAAAGTGCTGAACAAAGCGCTGAACCCACTCAAACCGACGCCACGTTGCCGAACATTCTCGTCGTCGGCGACACGCAGCATCTGCCGCAATCGTTCGATCAGCGTTACGCCAGCACGCAGGTGCTCACGCGCGCCGATCTCGACCGGCTCGACCCCATCGACCCGAGCATCACGCAGGCGCTCGCCACGCTGCCCGGCGTGAGCGTTTCGCAGAACGGCGGCCCCGGCACGACGGCGTCGGTCAGCATTCGCGGCTCGGCGGGCAATCAGGTGGCCGTGTTCATCGACGGCATTCGCGTGGGTTCGGCGACCACGGGCACAGCCGCGTGGGCCGATCTGCCGACCTCGGCGTTCGATCGCGTGGAGGTGATATCCGGTCCGGCGGCGGCGTCGTTCGGCGCGGATGCCGTGGGCGGCGTCGTGCAGCTGTTTACGCGCCACGCCTCGAATCAGCCGAACCAGACCACGGTGTCGTTCGGCGGCGGCTCGAACAAGACCTTCGACACGCAGCTGCGCACCTCGGGCACCGTGCCGTCGAGCGGGCCGCTCGCGGCGCTCGGCGGGCTCACGTATTCGCTCGGTCTGCACGACTACAACACGGCGGGTATCGACGCGACCAAGCCGTGGGCCTACGGTCACGAGGACGGGCGCAATTCGTATCACGCGCAGGACGTGGACGCGCGTCTTGGCTACGCGCGCGACAACTGGTCGATCTCGACCTTCGCGCTCTATCACCGCTCGGATCTCTCGTACGACAGCGCGGGCTATGCCGATCGCCAGCGCGATCACCAGCTCACGACCGGCGTGGCGTTTCATCTCGACATCACGCCGACCACGCAGTTCGACCAGTCGTTCGGCTATGCGTACGACCGCCAGTTCCTCTACGCGAACGACCCGGGCATTCCGACCGACGAGATCGATTCGACGCGCCTGAGCACGTCGACGTCGATCACGCATCAGGAAACGGGTCACACGCTGTTCGGTCACGCGCTCTCGGGCGAGACCAAGCTCGCTTACGACTTCACGCGCGAGCAGGCGTATCTGCCCGTCGATGTGCCGGACGGCCTGCCCGCGCGCAACGATTCCGCCGTCTCGCTGCATCAGTCGGTGACGCTCGGCGACTGGACGCTGTTCCTCGCCGGACGCCACGAAATCGTGCAGGGGCAAAGCGTGAACACGGGCAACGCGGCGCTCGCGTGGGCGATCACGCCGGTGTACACCGCGCGCGTGTCGTACGGCAACGCGTTCCGTCTGCCGACCTTCAACGACCTCTACTATCCGGGCTACGCGAATCCGAACCTGCAACCGGAGCGCAGCGACACGGTGGAAGTGGCGCTCGACGCGACGACGTCGATCGGCACCTTCACGGCCGCGCTCTACGACACGCGCGTGCGCGACCTCATCACCTACGACTCGCAGACCTTCCTGCCCGTGAACGTGGGCCGCGCGCATATTCAGGGCCTCGATCTCTCGTACAAGGGCACGCTCGGGCCGAACACGCCGGTCAGCGTCGCGGTGGGGTTGCTCAATCCGCAGGACGTGAGCGATCAGACCTGGTTGAACCGGCGTCCGCGTCAGACTGTGAATCTGAGCGTCGATCACACGTGGGACGAGTTTCATCTGCACGCGCTGAGCACGGGCATTTCGCTGCTCTACGGTGGCTCGACCTTCGACGACCAGTACAACACCACGTATCTGCCCTCGTACACGACGGTCAATCTGCGCGCCACGTACAAGATCAATGCGCATCTCGCGCTGTCGGCCACGCTCTCGAACCTGTTCAATCGCGACTACTCGACCGCATACGGCTACAACTCGCTGGGCCGCACGGCGTTCGGCAAGATCACGTACACGTTCTGAGCGCGTTCGAACAGCGGTTCGTTAGCAATCGTTGAGCGGAGTTGAGCGGAAATTCTCGCGGCGGCGCGCGGTTTTGTACCGCAATGTATCTGCGCCGCCGCGGGAAAAACTCGCTTGCAATAAAGGGGGACGACGGAAACAAGCCAGATACGTCCAGCGGTTCAAATATCTCCAACGCAAGGTTGAACACAGACAACAGTGCGCCGACCGACTCACTCACTCATCGACTGGAGATTGACCATGAACCTCGTTCGTACCCTCGTTGCCGCCGCCGTCGTCGCCGTTCCCGCGCTCTCGTTCGCTGCCCAGCCGGCCGAGCAGGGCCTCACCCGCGCCCAGGTGCGTGCGGAACTGGTCCAGCTTCAGCAAGCCGGCTATCGCCAGTCGAGCGACAACAACCAGTACCCGGTTCACCTCCAGGCCGCGCTGGCGCGCATCGCCGCGAGCCAGGACGTCGCGCACGTCAACGCGCCTTCGCATGACGCCGATGCCAACGCCGTGCAGACCTCGTTCGGCGGCGTGACGAGCGGCAGCTCGGCTTCGGGCGCGCACGTGAAGCCTGCGCATGCAACGCTGCACGACTTCTCCGGCGCGCAGGCGGATCAGGTCGGCCTCGAACCGATCTACGCCCATTCGTAATGCGCCGGCCGCCGCGAGGCGCGTGCTTGAAACAAGCCTGAATCACGCTTGAATCGTGCTTGACTCATGCTTGTAATCACGCGCGCCGTCGCCCGGCGTTCTTCCGACCATTCCTCTCTTTTCCACATTCATTCCACGGAGTCAGACGATGCTTCGTCTTCTTCGCAAGTCCCTCGCGTTCGCCGGCCTGCTGGGCGGGCTCTTCGCCTTGCCCGCCGCGCATGCCGCTCAACCGGCGGCTCAAGCTGCTTCATCCGCCGATCTGCAAGGCAAGAACGTCGTGCTCGTGCACGGCGCATTCGCCGACGGTTCGAGCTGGGACAAAGTGATCCCGCTGCTCGAAGCGCGCGGGCTGCATGTGGTGGCGGTGCAGAATCCGCTCAGCTCACTCGCCGACGACGCGGCCGCAACGAAGCGCGTGATCGATCAGCAGACCGGGCCGGTGGTGCTGGTCGGTCATTCGTGGGCGGGCGTGGTGATCAGCGAAGCAGGTAACGACGACAAGGTGAAGGCGCTCGTCTACGTGGCCGCGTTCGCACCCGACGACGGCCAGTCGATCAGCGACATCACGAAGGGACTGCCGCCGCCCGTGTGGGCGAACGCGCTGCGCAAGGATTCGGCGGGCTATCTGACGCTCTCGACCGAAGCCGTGCTCGACGACTTCGCACAGGACTTGCCGCTCGCGCAGCGCCGCCTGATTGCGGCCACGCAGGCGCCGTGGTTCTCGGGCTGTATCGACCAGAAGGTGGATCAGGCCGCGTGGCGCGGCCGTCCGTCGTACTTCGTGATTCCCTCGCACGACCGCATGATCGACCCGCAATTGCAGGCGAAGATGGCCGCGCATATCGGCGCGACGGTGACGCACGTGAACGCGAGCCACGTGGCGATGGTGGGTCAGCCGCAGCAGGTGGCCGACGTGATTATCGAGGCGGCGCGCAAGGCGCAGTGAGCGCCGCCTGAATTTCGCACGAGGCAGCACGAGGCGGCACGATGGATCCGGAAATCGAATCCATCGTGCGCGCTATCGTTGTCGCCTTACTCGGACGCTTCCAGCTTGTCGATCGCGATGCCGAGTTCGCCGGCCATGCGCTCGACGAGCTGCTGCAGGCGCGCGACTTCATCGGCGAGACGCTGATGATCGGCGCGCAACGCCTCGAAATCCTCGGAGGAAACGCTGCCTTCCGCCACGCTGTCGCGCTCGCTCGCATAGGACGTGGGCACGCTCAGACTGACTTCGCCGCACAGCAGATGCATCCAGCGGCTCTCGCGCTCGCCGGGCGCGCGCGGCAGCTTGACGACGAGCGGCGGTTCGCGTTCGGCCAGTTCGCTGAGAAACGCTTCCACCGACGACACATCGGCGAAACCATGCAGACGCGCGGAGTTCAGCCGCAGTTCGGCGGCCGTCTGCGCGCCGCGCAGCAGCAGCACCGTCAGCAGCGCGCCGGCCTGCGTGGGCACGCCGAGCACGCGGTTCAGGTTGTGCTCGAAGCGCGGCACGCGGCTGCTGCTGCCTTCGAACACGAGGCTCAGGTGCTTGAGGTCTTCGATGGCGCTGAGCACCTCGGCTTCGCTCACGTTCATCACGGGCGCGCGCGCCGTCTTCTGGTTGCAGCCCGAGGTGAGCGAGTTCAGCGAGAGCGGATAGGTGTCGGGCACCGTATGCTGCTTCTCGACCAGCACGCCGACGATGCGCGCTTCGAGCGGCGTGAGCGCGCGCAACGCGCGCGGCGAGGAACCTTCGGCGGGAGAATTCATAGGCGGGTCAGGCAAGAGTTTTGCACGGGATTCGATCATACCCGCCCTGAGCCGCTTGCCGGAACCCTGGCGCGTGCTAGCGCGCCGCCCGCGCGAGCGCGTGCTCCTCGAAACCGGCCAGCACGTTGACCACGTTCACGCCGATTTCTTCGACCGCATAGCCGCCTTCCATCACGAACAGCGTCGGCAGACCGAGCCCGGCGATACGCGCGCCGATCCGCGAAAAGTCCGCTGATTTCAGCTTGAAACGCGAGATCGGATCGCCCTCGAAGGTGTCGACGCCCAGCGAGACGACGAGCGCGTCGGGGCCGAAGCCTGCGATGCGCGCGCCCGCGTGATCGAGCGCCTGCGCGTAGCGGCTCCAATCCGTCCCCCACGGCAGCGGATAGTTCAGATTGAAACCCTCGCCCGCGCCGCGCCCGGTTTCATCCGCGTGACCGAGCAGATAGGGATAGTCGAGCAGCGGGTCGGCGTGCAGCGAAGCGAATAGCACGTCGTCGCGATCGTAGAAGATCGACTGCGTGCCGTTGCCGTGGTGATAGTCGATGTCGAGAATCGCCACGCGCCGTGCGCCCTGCGCGAGCCAGTGCGCGGCGGCGAGCGCCGCGTTGTTGAGGTAGCAGTAGCCACCCATCACGTCGCGCCCCGCGTGATGGCCGGGCGGCCGGCACAGCGCGAACGCGGCCTGCGCGCCGTCGTGCACGCGCTGCGCGCCCGTGAGCGCGAGATTCGCCGATTCCTCGACCGCGTCCCAGGTGCCCGCCGTGATCGGCGCGCCCGCGTCCATCGCATAGAAGCCGAGCTTGCCGTCGATGCTGTGCGGAGCGCGGTCGCGGCGCAGACCGCGCGCGGGCCAGATGGTCGGCAGCGCATCGTGCGTGCGGCCCAGCGCGGTCCATTCTCCCCACGCGCCGTGCAGAAAGTCGAGATATGCATCGCTGTGCACGCGGCGCAGCGCTTCGATGCCGAACGCATCCGGCGCGATCGTCTCGTCGAAACCGGCTTCGGCCAGCCGCGCGCGCACGATATCGACGCGCTTCGGCATTTCGAAACAGGGTTTGAGTTCGCCGTCGATCAGTTCGCTACGGCCGTGATGCAGGCGATGGCGCTCGCCGAGGATGGTCAGCATGCAGGTCTCCCGTCGTGAATGTGTCGCGAACGTGAGGCGCAGGTGAAGCGCACAAGCAGCGCAGATGCAGCGCACACGTTCGGTGCATGCAGCGACTATGGCCGCACGCCGATTTTCTTTCCAAGAAGAAATATCCGATTCACAAGCAAGCCCGCGGCTATGCAGGCGCGAGAACTGCATAAGAAAAAGCTATTCACTAGCAAAGAATTTCGTTCTTTTCCGCGCAATATTGGCGGTCGAAAGTGCGTCATCACAACGCACTTTCGTGCGTCTACGTCACGCACTTTCCTTTCGCAGGAGCCGCCGATGAGCCAATCCGATACCGTCGCTCGCCTCGAGCAGAGCACGATCCAGCCCATACCCGACGCCGAGCGTCATGGCCGCGCGAGCGACCTGTTCACGATCTGGTTCGGCTCGAACATCATGTTGCTGACCATCGTCACGGGCGCGCTCGCCGTGACCGTATTCAAGCAGCCGTTCTGGTGGGGCGTGCTCGGCATCGTGATCGGCACGCTGGTGGGCGCCGTATTCATGGCGCTGCATTCGGCGCAAGGTCCGCAACTCGGCGTCCCGCAGATGGTGCAGACGCGCGGCCAGTTCGGCTCGCTCGGCTCGCTGCTGGTGGTCGGCCTCGTCGTGGTGATGTATCTGGGCTTCTTCGCGTCGAACCTCGTGCTGGGCGGTCAGGCGCTGCACAGCCTCACCACGCACGTGAGCGTGAACGACGGCGTGCTCGTGGTGGGCGCGCTCAGTCTCGTGGCGACCATCTTCGGCTACAACCTGATCCACGCCTACACGCGCCTGATGACCTGGTGCTCGGGCGCGGTGCTACTGCTCGCGTTCATCTGGATCGTGGGCGTGCACGGCCTGCCCGCCGACTTCTTCGCGCGCAACACGGCGAACGCCACGGGCTTTCTCGGCACGATCTCGATCGCGGCGCTCTGGCAGATTGCCTACGCGCCGTATGTCTCCGACTACTCGCGCTACATGCCGCGCGCAACCGGCGCTCGCGTGGCGTTCTGGTCGAGCTACTGGGGCTGCTCGCTCGGCTCGATCTTCCCGATGGTGCTGGGCGCGATGGTCGGCCTGATGGTCGCCGACGGCGACGTGGTCAACGGCCTCACCACGCTCACGCACGGCATCAGCGGACTGGTCGTGATCGTGCTCTCGGTGGGCATTGCCGCGACCAACGCGATGAACCTGTACTGCGGCGCGCTCTCGTCGATGACGATCGTGCAGACGCTGTTTCCCTCGTGGTCGGGCCAGGCGCGCGCACGCGCCGTGACGGCAGTGATCCTGTTCGCGATCTCGCTGGCCATCGCGCTGTTCGGCCAGACCAACTTCCTCGCCGAATACACCAACTTCATTCTGCTGCTGCTCTACGTGCTGGTGCCCTGGACGGCGGTGAACCTGATCGATTACTACCTCGTCTGCCACGGCGACTATCACATCGACTCGTTCTTCCGCCAGGACGGCGGCATCTACGGACGCTTCAACGGCGTGGCGATCTTCGCCTACCTGTTCGGCATCGCCGTGCAACTGCCGTTCGTCGCGACCGACCTGTACACCGGCCCGATCGCCAAACGCCTCGGCGGCGCCGATATCTCGTGGGTCGTCGGGCTGATTCTCACCTCGGTCGTGTACTACGTGGGCTGCAAGCGCTTCTCGCGCGCCGGCGCCGCGCAAAATCAGACCGACGTTGCCGTGGGCATCTGACACGCACGATTAAAGCAAACGCATTCCGTACAGAGGAGACACCGCGCATGAACGCACCTGAATTCGCACACGGCAGCACGTCGAGCGGCAAAGCACGCAGCACCGAAGACTGGCAACGCAGCGACGCCGCCCATCACCTGCACGCTTTCGTCGATCAAAAGGCGCTCAACGCCGAAGGTCCGCGCGTGATGGTGCGTGGCGAGGGCGTGTATCTGTGGGACAACGACGGCAAGCGTTATATCGACGGCATGTCGGGCCTCTGGTGCACCAACGTCGGTTATGGCCGCGCTGAACTCGTCGAGGCCGCCGCGCGCCAGATGAGCACGCTGTCCTACTACAACATGTTCTTTCACACCACGCATCCGGCCGTGATCGAATTGTCGGAGCGGCTGTTTGCGTTGCTGGGCGATCGCTTCAGTCACGTGGTGTATACCAATTCGGGATCCGAATCAAATGAAGTGCTGATTCGCACGGTGCGCCGCTTCTGGGACGTGATGGGCCAGCCGAACAAGAAGATCATGATTGGCCGCGTGAACGGCTATCACGGTTCGACGGTCGGCAGCGCGTCGCTCGGCGGCATGGCTTTCATGCACGAAATGGGCGATCTGCCGATTCCGAATATCACGCACGTGGACGAGCCGTACTGGTACGCGAACGGCGGCGATCTCACGCCCGAGGCGTTCGGGCTGCAGGCCGCGCAATCGCTCGAACGCAAGATTCTCGAACTGGGCGCGGAGAACGTGGCGGCTTTCGTCGCGGAGCCGTTCCAGGGCGCGGGCGGCATGATCTTCCCGCCTGAAGGCTACTGGCCGGAAATTGAGCGCATCTGCCGGAAATACGATGTGCTGCTTTGCGCGGACGAAGTGATCGGCGGATTCGGCCGCACGGGCGAATGGTTCGCGCATCGCCATTTCGGCTTCGAACCGGATCTCGTGTCGATCGCCAAGGGACTGACGTCGGGTTATGTGCCGATGGGCGGTCTGGTCATGAGCCGGCGCGTTGGCGAGGCGCTGGTGGAGCGCGGCGGCGTCTACGCGCACGGGCTCACGTATTCGGGCCATCCGGTGGCCGCGGCCGTGGCGCTCGCGAATCTCGACGTGCTCGAACGCGAGCAACTGGTCGCGCGCACGAAGGAAGACACAGGTCCGTATCTGCAGCGCGCGCTGCGCGAGGCGTTCGCGGATCATCCGTTGATCGGCGAGATTCAGGGCGTGGGCGCGGTGGGGGCGATTCAGTTCGCGAAGGACAAAACCACGCGCGAACGCTACGCCAACGAGGCCGATCTCACGTGGCACAGCCGCACCGAAGGATTCGAGCGCGGTGCGATCGTGCGCTCGACCAGTGGCCGTTTGATCGTGGCGCCCCCGCTTGTGATCGACCATGCGCAGATCGACGCGTTGATCGGCACGATGCGCGATGCCGTCGAGGCGACGTGGGGGCACATTCAAAGCGCTGGCTGAAGTCGCGCGCTCTACGCAGGGCACCGCGCGCCCATTCGCGGCGCGCGGCGCGTCGACAAATTTACTTCGTCCACGCGCGCGAGACTTCGTCGTAGCAGAACGCGGTGAAGTCGCGAATCAATTGCCGTGGATGCGAACGCGTCGAACGCGCGACGCCCAGCACCGTCGGCTTCACTTTCTCCTTGATGGCGCGCGAAACGAAGCGGCCGCCGTCCACCGTCTGCGAGTTGCGCAGCGGAAAATTGTGAATGCTGTAGCCGAGTCCGTTGGCGACCATGCCGCGCACGACTTCCGGCTGCGAGGAACTGAACGCCGCCACCGGACGATTGCCATAGCGATCGAACAGCGACGCGAAATATTCCTTGCTGTGCGCGAGATCGAGCATCACATAAGGCTCGTCGAGCAGATCCTTGAGACTCACCTGTTCGCTGGCGGCGAGGCGATGCTTCGCGGGCAGCAGCACATAAGGCGGAAATTCGACGATGGGCGTGAAGTCGATCGTGTCGTCGATATCGATATCGTAAGTCAGCGCCACGTCGAGCGTGCCATCGCGCAGGCCCACGAACAACGTTTCCTGATCGCCTTCGCGCGTCTGGAATTCCACGCCCGTACGCGCATTCAGAAAGCGGCTCATGAGCCAGGGCATCAGCGGCGGCGCGACCGAAGTCAGGCAGCCGAGCGAGATCGTGCCCGCGATGCCGGTATCGGAATGGCGCGCGGCGATCTGCAATTCCTCCGCGCTTTTCAGCAGGTCGCGCGCGCGCCCGAGCAGATCGCGGCCCGCCTGTGTCAGCGAAAGTCCGTGCGCGTGATGGCGGATGAACAGTTGCAGCCCGAACGCGTTTTCCAGCTCCGACAAGGCCGACGAAATCGACGGCTGCGAAACGTGCAGACGCTTGGCCGCCGCCGTAAACGACAGCGCTTCCGCCGTGGCGACGAAGTATCTCAACTGGCGCAGCGAATAGTGAAGAGGCGTGTTTTCCATGGCCAATCGAAGGGTCCGAGGCAAGAGTCGAATGCAACCGGGCGGGGAGCGCAAGCGCCTGCGCGAGCAACGGTCAGCAGTGATGCGCCGCGTCGCTTGCATAGTCTAAGCCTTTTCAAGACATAGACAAACAATGTTTTTCGAATGAATTTTGGCTCGATAGATTCGAGGCTCGACGCGCTTGCGGCCCATTTCGGCGCGCGGCGCGAGCATGAAAGCATTGAATCTACAGGAGTCCGTTCATGACCTTTTCGATTGCAGGCCGTTGCGCGCGTACCGGTGCCGTGGGCGGCATCGTGACGAGTTCGAGCATCGCCGTGCCGAGCCGCTGCCTCTGGGCGAGCCGCGACGGCGTGGTGCTGAGCCAGAACGTGACCGATCCGCGCCTCGGCCAGATCGGTCTGGGCGAACTCGCGCAAGGCTATGGCGCGCAGGCGGTGCTCGAACGCATCGCGGGCGCGCGCCCGTATGCGGAGTGGCGTCAGCTGGCGGTGCTTGACGCGGCCGGTTTCTCCGCGTGGCGCACGGGCGAGCGCGGGCTCGGACTGCATGCGGGCGCGAGCGGCGCGGATTGCGTGGCGGTCGGCAATCTGCTTGCGAACGACAGCGTGCCCGCGGCGATGATCGAAGCCTTCGCGGAGCACGCCGGGCGCGCGTTGCCGGACCGTCTGTTGCGCGCCCTCGAAGCGGGTCTCGCGGCGGGCGGCGAAGCCGGGCCGGTGCATTCGGCGGGGCTCTGCGTGTTCGACGGCGCGAGCTGGCCCGTGGCCGAATTGCGGGTGGACTGGAGCGATCAGCCGATCGCCGATCTGCGCGCGCTGTGGGAGCGCTACGAACCGCAAATGAAGGACTACGTGCTGCGCGCGACCGATCCCACGCGCGCGCCGTCGTACGGCGTGCCCGGCGACGAATAAGTCGGCGCGCCGCCATCGACGCAAGACGAATCACGCTCACCCGAATCGACGCGAATCGACGCGAATCGACCCAAACCCAAGCGAACCCAGGAGCCCACCTTGAGTGCCACCGAAGCGATCCACGCGCAGCAACCCGACTACTCGCAATGGCGTGATCTGGCCGCGCGCGTGACGCCGCGCGCGCAGGCGTTCATCGACGGCCGCTTCGTGCCCGCGCGTAGCGGCAAGACATTCACGGCGATCAATCCGGCGACGGAAGCCGTGATCGCCGAGGTGGCCGCCTGCGATGCGCAAGACGTCGACCTCGCCGTGCGTGCCGCGCGCGCCGTCTTCGAAGCCGGAACGTGGTCGCGCTGCGCGCCCGGCGAGCGCAAGAAAGTGCTGCAACGTCTCGGCGCGCTGATCGCCGCGCATCGCGAGGAATTCGCGCTGCTCGATTCGCTGAACATGGGCAAGCGCGTCGCCGACGCGTGGCAGTTCGACGTGCCCGCATCGGCGGAATTGTTCGCGTGGTACGGCGAGGCGATCGACAAGCTCTACGGCGAAGTCGCGCCGACGGGACCGGGCAATCTCTCGTTCGTGACGCGCGAAGCGCTGGGCGTGGTGGGCGCGGTCGTGCCGTGGAATTTCCCGCTCGACATGGTCGCGTGGAAAGTCGCGCCTGCGCTCGCGGCGGGCAACAGCGTCGTGCTCAAACCGGCCGAGCAGTCGCCGCTTTCGGCGCTGCGTCTCGCGGAACTCGCGCGCGAAGCGGGCGTGCCCGACGGCGTGTTCAACGTGGTGCCCGGTTATGGCGAAACGGCGGGCGCGGCACTCGGCCTGCACGCCGACGTTGACGTGCTCGCGTTCACCGGATCGACAGCGATCGGCAAGCGCTTCATGGAATACGCCGCACGCTCGAACATGAAGCAGGTGTGGCTCGAATGCGGCGGCAAGAGTCCGAACCTCGTGTTCGACGATGCCGACGATCTCGATCTGGCCGCGCAAAAAGCCTGCTTCGGCATCTTCTTCAACCAGGGCGAAGTGTGCTCGGCGAACTCGCGCCTGCTCGTGCAGCGCTCGATTTACGACACCTTCGTCGAAAAGCTCGCCGAACAGGCGCGCGCCTGGTATCCGGGCGATCCGCTCGATCCCGCGAGCGGCATGGGCGCGATGGTCGATGCCACGCAGCACGCGCGCGTGATGGCGTTTATCGAACGCAGCCGCCGCAGCGCGTCGCTCGTGAGCGGCGGTCAGGCGGCGCGCGTGAACGGCAAAGGCTGGTTCATCGAGCCGACGATTTTCGCGGGCGTGCGTCCCGATGCGGAACTCGCGCGCGACGAAGTATTCGGCCCCGTGCTCGCGGTGATGCCGTTCGACACCGAAGACGAAGCCGTTCGCATCGCCAATGATTCGATCTATGGACTCGCCGCTTCGGTCTGGAGCGGCAGCCTCAAGCGCGCGCATCGCGTGGCGGCGAATTTGCGCGCGGGCACGGTCTCCGTGAACACGGTGGACGCGCTGAGCATGCAGACGCCGTTTGGCGGTTTCCGCCAATCGGGCTTTGGCCGCGATCTGTCGCTGCACGCGCTCGACAAATTCACGGGTCTGAAAACGACCTGGATTCAATACTGAGCGCCTTGAATCAGCGTTCCACAGTGTGCTTCAGAAGCACGGGGATACGAACATGCCGACTGCTACACAAGTGCTCGATTTCGATTATGTGATTGTCGGGGCGGGCTCGGCGGGCTGTGTGATGGCGAACCGCCTGAGCGCGGATCCGGCCGTGCGCGTCTGCCTCGTCGAAGGCGGCAGCGATGATCGCTCGGCGCGCATTCAGGTGCCGGCCGGCACGATCACGCTCTACAAAAGCCCTAAATACAGCTACAACTTCGAGTCGGCGCCGCAGACGCGCCTGAACGGCCGGCGTCTGCATTGTCCGCGCGGCAAGATGCTGGGCGGCTCCAGTTCGATGAACAGCATGATCTATATTCGCGGCATGCCCGCGGATTACGACCGCTGGGCCGAACTGGGCTGCGAGGGCTGGTCGTATGCGGACGTGCTGCCGTTCTTCCGCCGCTCCGAGCGCAATCTTCTCGGCCACGACGCGCGCGTGCACGGCGAATCGGGCGAGTTGTGCGTGGATCAGCCGCGCGACCCGAATCCGCTTTCGCATCGTTTCATCGACGCGGCGAAACGCATCGGCCTGCCGCATAACACCGACTTCAATAGCGGCGACGCCTTCGGCGCGGGCATTTACGACGTCACGCAGAAAGACGCGCATCGGCTTTCGAGTTATCGCGCTTTCGTGCATCCCGTGTTGTCGCGGCCGAATCTCACCTTGCTCAACGATACGCGCGCGCTGTCGCTCGATATCGCGGATCAAACGGCGCGCGGCGTGTTCGTTGAGCGCGAAGGTCAGGTCGTGCTGTTGCGCGCGCATCGCGAGGTCGTGCTCAGTGCGGGCGCGATTGGCTCGCCGCATCTGCTGATGGTGTCCGGTATCGGCGACGAAGCGCAATTGCGCGCGGCGGGGATCGCGCTGCGTCATCACTTGCCAGGCGTGGGGCGCAATTTGCAGGACCATCTGGACGGGCTCGTTACGGTGCGTTCGTCGAGCGCGCAAACGCTGGGCTTTTCGCTGCGTTCCTTGCCGAGTGTGCTCGGCGCGCCCGGCGCGTACTGGCTGAAAAAGAAAGGCTGGCTGACGACAAATTACGTGGAAGCAGGCGGATTCGCGCGCACGCGTTACGCAGGCGACGGCGACCCCGACGTGCAGTTTCATTTCGTGCCCGGCTATCGTAGCCATCGCGGCCGCCTGTTCGAATTCGGTCACGGTTATGCGATACACACCTGCGTGTTGCGGCCCAAAAGCATCGGCCGCATTCTGCTCACCGACGACGGCCGGCGCGCGCCGCTCATCGACTACAACTTTCTCGAACGCGAAGAAGACGCACGCGTGCTGATCGAAGGCATCAAACTCGCGCGCGCGATTCTCGCCGGGCCGGAATTCGAAGCGATTCGCGGCAAGGAAATGCTGCCGGGCGCGCATGTTCAATCGGACGACGCGCTGCTCGACTACGTGCGCGATTACGCGGCGACGGTGTTCCATCCGTCCGGCACCTGCAAGATGGGCGTGGACGACGCCAGCGTGGTGGACCCGCGTTTGCGCGTGCGCGGCCTGCGCCGATTGCGCGTGGCCGACGCCTCGATCATGCCCTTGCTCGTTAGCGGCAACACCAACGCGCCCTCGATCATGATCGGCGAAAAGGCGGCGCAGATGATGCTCGAAGACGCCGCGCAAACGCATTCGGATCGAGAAACGAATCGCGAAATGAATCGCACGACACTGGCTGCCTGAAAGCGTATCGACGGCCGTGCTTCGTTGCCGCTCATCGCATAAGAAAAAACTATGCAATGAATATGAAAACGATGTTTCGCAAATAATTCGAGCGAAGGTAAATTCGATTTCAGGCGATGCGCTAGCGCCTTTTCGCATCGATTTTCGCCGACCCCATTCAGTCATCACGCACACGCAAGCAGAGGCAACCATGAGCCACAAACGCATCCGCAAATTCAATACTCGCGAAACCTATCCCGAGCAGAAACTCGACAACGATCTGTGCCAGGCCGTGGTCGCCAACGACACGGTGTACGTGCGCGGCCAGATTGGTCAGGACCTCGACACGCGCGAATCGGTCGGTATCGGCGACGTGACGGCGCAAGCCGAAAAGGCGATGTCGAACATCGCGATGCTGCTGGAAGAATCGGGCAGCCGTCTCGAAGACATCTGCAAGATCACGATTTTTCTCGTGGACGTGCGCTATCGCGAAGCGGTCTACAACGTGGTCGGCAAGTGGCTCAAGGGCGTGTTTCCGGTTTCGACGGGCCTCGTGGTGTCCGCGCTCGCGCGTCCCGAATGGCTCGTGGAAATCGACGTGATTGCCGTGATTCCGCGCGATCGCCAGCAATAAGACGAGGCATCCGCCTCAGCCACAAGCCGCCATGCGCGGCGCGCAACGACGCGTGCGCCGCGCCGCTTTACAAGGAGACGCCATGTCCCACCCACGACTCGATTCGACACTCTCGCTGCTGCAAACGCTGGTCGAATTCGACACGCGCAGCGCGCGCTCGAATCTGGAATTGATCACGTTCGTGCGCGAGTATCTCGCGGGCTTCGGCGTCGAGGCTTCGCTGAATTACAACGCGAGCGGCGACAAGGCGAATCTCTACGCGACGATCGGGCCGCGCGATCGTGCGGGACTGTGTCTGTCCGGTCACACGGATGTCGTGCCGGCAGACGGCCAACCGTGGACCGTGCCGCCGTTCGCGCTCACGCGCGAAAGCGCTCGCGTGCTCGGCCGCGGCACCGCCGACATGAAGGGCTTTCTCGCCTGCGTGCTCGCGAGCGTGCCGTACTTCGTCGAACATTGCCGCACGCTCCCGATCCATCTCGCGTTCAGCTACGACGAGGAAGTCGGGTGCCGTGGCGTGCGCGGCTTGCTCGACGAACTGGCGCGCGCACCGTTCAAACCGCTCGCATGCATCATCGGCGAGCCGACCAGTATGCAGGTGGCGATCGCGCATAAGGGCAAGCGCGCGTATCGCTGCTGTTTCAAGGGCCTCGCGGGCCATTCGGCGCTCACGCATCTCGGCGTGAACGCGGTGGATTTCGCGGCTGAATTCGCGGTGCATCTGCGCCGCGCGAGCCGCGCGCTGCGCGAATCGGGCCAGCATGATGCGCGTTTCGAACCGCCTTATACGACCGTGCACACGGGCAAGATCAATGGCGGTATTGCGTTGAATGTGATTCCCGATCACGCGGAACTCGAATTCGAAGTGCGTAACCTGCCGGGCGATTCGATTGACGCAATCGTGCAGGCGGCGCGCCGTTTCGCCGAAGACGAACTCGAAGGCGAGATGCAGGCAACGCACGCGGACACCGGCATCGAATGGCAGGAACTCGTCGATTACCCGGCGCTCGCCGCCGATCCCGACGCGAACTGGCTGCGCGATATGGCCTGTGAACTCACGGGCGACGAGACGCTGCGCACGCTTTCGTTCGGCACCGAAGGCGGACTGTTTCAGCGCATCGGTATTCCGACCGTGGTGTGCGGGCCCGGTTCGATTGAGCAAGGTCACAAGGCCGATGAATACGTGGAAATCGCGCAGCTCGAACGCTGCCTCGGCTTCCTCGAAAGGCTCGCGATGAATCTGCCCACGCGCGTGCCCGGATACGCGAACGCATAACGCGCAACGCGCAACGCGCAACGCGTAACGCGACGCGCGGCACGCAAAAACACACACGCTTCTTCACAACAAACGGACGCCGCGAATCGCGAGCGCCCACGCACGATACGCGCGCACGCGCGCGGGATGGGAGAGTTGTCATGTCAGCAGAGCGCGGGACCGTCCCGCTTATCGAAAAGCACACGATCGGCTATGTGCCGCCCGAGGACCGCCACGGCAAGGTGCGCGATCTGTTCACGCTGTGGTTCGGCGGCAATATCGCGCCGCTGCCCATCGTCACGGGCGCGCTGGGCGTGCAGATCTATCACCTCAATCTGTTCTGGGGCATCGTCGCCATCGTGATCGGCCAGGCGGTGGGCGGCGTGCTGATGGCGCTGCATTCCGCGCAAGGTCCGCAGATGGGCATTCCGCAAATGATTCAGAGCCGCGCGCAGTTCGGTTCGTGGGGCGCGCTGCTCGTGACCGTCATCGCGGGCGTGATGTACGTGGGTTTCTTCGCGTCGAACATCGTGCTCGCGGGCAAGTCGCTGCACGGCATCGCGCCGACCGTGCCGGTGCCGGTCGGCATCGTGATCGGCGCGGTGGGCTCGGGCTGTATCGGCATCATCGGATATCGCTTCATACACGTGCTCAATCGCATCGGCACGTGGGTGCTCGGCATCGGCATCGTGGTCGGTTTCTGGATGATTCTCTCGCACGTGCAGAGCGCCGACTTTCTCACGCGCGGCGGCTTCAATCTCGCGGGCTGGCTCGCGACGGTGTCGCTTTCGGCGCTGTGGCAAATCGCGTTCGCGCCGTACGTCTCCGATTATTCGCGCTATCTGCCCGAGAACGTGGGCGTGGCGTCGACCTTCTGGGCCACGTATCTGGGTTGCGCGCTCGGCTCGACGCTCGCCTTCGTGTTCGGCGCGGTCGCGGCGCTCGCCGTGCCGCCGGGCGTGGACACGATGGACGCCGTGAAGCAGGCCACCGGCGTACTCGGCCCCGTGATGCTCGTGCTGTTCCTGCTGAGCGTGATCAGTCACAACGCGCTCAACCTCTACGGCGCGGTGCTCTCGGTGATCACCTCGCTGCAAACCTTCGCGTATCGCTGGATTCCCACCTCGAAAGCGCGCGCCGTGCTCTCCGTCGTGATTCTCGTGGCGTGCTGTTTCGCAGCGATTGGTGCGTCGAGCGATTTCGTCGGTCACTTCGTCGATCTCGTGCTCGCGCTGCTCGTGGTGCTGGTGCCGTGGACGGCCATCAACCTGATCGACTTCTATGTGATTCACGCGGGCCGTTATGACATCGATTCGATCTTTCGCGTGGATGGCGGTATTTACGGCCGCTTCAATCCGCAGGCGCTGATTGCGTACGCGGTGGGCATTGCCGTGCAGATTCCGTTCATGAATACGCCGATGTACGCGGGCCCGGTGGCGGCGCATATCGACGGTGCGGATCTGTCCTGGCTCGTCGGCCTCGTGGTGACGTCGCCGCTCTATTACTGGCTGGCTTCGCGCGACAGCGCGTACCGGCGTCGCCAGCACGCAGGCGTGCCGGTGTGAATGCAAACTTTTCGCAGAAGGAAACCGCAATGACTCTCGAAACGACAACCATCGATACGCTCGTGGTAGGCGCGGGCCAGGCCGGCGTGGCCATGAGCGAACATCTCGGCAAGCTCGGCGTGCCGCATCTCGTGCTGGAGCGCGACCGCATCGCCGAACGCTGGCGCACGGGCCGCTGGGACTCGCTGGTCGCGAACGGTCCCGTCTGGCACGACCGTTTTCCGGGCATGGCCTTCGACGATCTCGATCCCGATGCCTTCGCTTCGAAAGAACGCGTCGCCGATTATTTCGTCGATTACGCGAAGCAGATCAACGCGCCCATTCGCACCGGCGTCGAGGTGAAAAGCGTCGAGCGCAAAAGCGGCGAGGCGGGTTTCGTGATCGAAACGAGCGAAGGCACGATCGAAGCGCGCCGCGTGGTGGTGGCGACGGGACCGTTTCAGCGTCCTGTGATTCCGCCGATCGCGCCGCAAACGAAGGGTCTGCATCAAATCCATTCCGCCGATTACAAGAACCCGCAGCAACTTCCCGCAGGCGCGGTGCTGGTGGTGGGCGCGGGCTCGTCGGGCGTGCAGATTGCCGACGAACTGCAGCGCTCGGGCCGCCAGGTGTATCTCTCGGTGGGCGCGCACGATCGTCCGCCGCGTGCGTATCGCAATCGCGATTTCTGCTGGTGGCTGGGCGTACTCGGCGAGTGGGACGCGGAAGTCGCGCGCCCCGGTCGCGAACATGTGACGATCGCGGTGAGCGGCGCGCGCGGCGGCCAGACGGTGGACTTCCGTCTGCTCGCGCAACAGGGCGTGACGCTGGTCGGTCTGACGAAGGCGTTCGATAAGGGCGTGGCGACGTTCCAGGCGGATCTCGTGGAAAACATCGCGCGCGGCGACGAGAACTATCTCTCGCTGCTCGACGCCGCCGACGCGTATATCGAACGCAACGGTCTCGATCTGCCGGAAGAACCGGAAGCGCGCCGCGTGTATCCGGACCCGGCGTGCATGACGCAACCGATTCTCGAACTCGATCTCGCGCAGGCGGGCGTCACGTCGATTATCTGGGCAACCGGTTATGCGGTCGATTACAACTGGCTGCACGTGAATGCGTTCGACGAGAAAGGCAAGCCGAAGCATCAGCGCGGCGTATCGAGCGAGCCGGGTATTTATTTTCTGGGTTTGCCGTGGCTGTCGCGACGCGGATCGAGTTTCATCTGGGGCGTGTGGCACGACGCGAAACACGTCGCGGATCACATCGTCACGCAGCGCAAGTATCTGGCGTATCAGGACGCCACGCAGCGTGAAGCGCGAGTTCTGCGCGATGAAGCGTCACAACGTGAAGCGACGCAACGCGAAGCGCGCGCGCTCAGCGGCGTGGGCGTGAATTGATGAAATGATTTGTCAATGCGCCGGTGTTCGCACTCAATTGATAACGCGAATGCCGGCGCGTTGAATCGCGCATTCAATGCCCGCGCTGCAATTGTCCCCAACTCACCAGAATTGCCTGAATGCTGCGCGCGTAGGCATCGCGTTCGTGCGGCGATTCCGAGTGATAGGCACCGATCGCGCGCCACGTATTGCCGTATCGCACCATCTTCTGTTTGAGCAGCCACGCGGCCACGAAGATATTCACGCACGGATCGATAAGTGCGCGATGCGGAATGCCCTGACGCGCCAGTTCCGAAAAATGTATGGAATTGATCTGCAATTGGCCGACGTCGATCGAGCCATTGGTGTTGTGATTGATCGCGGCGGCGTCGCCTTTCGACTCGCGCCACGCCACGGCGCGCAGCACCAGCGGATTGACGCCTTGATAGGCGCCGGCTTTCTCGAAACATTCGTCGGCGGTTTCGGCCGCGCGCGCAGCGCCCGAATTGCCGAGCGCGGCGCACAGTGCGAAGGCGCACGCCAGCAGGAATCGCGCGCAATGGATCAATGAAGCGGGTGGCTTCTGCATCGTTCGTTCTCCGCTGCGGCGCTCAATGCGCGAGGGCGACATCGAGTTGCCGCTCGACATCCTTCAAATACGCGCGCGACGTGTCCGAGACCACCAGACGCGGCGCGGGCATCGTGCAATGACAATCGCGCACGCGCGATGCTTTCTTCTTGCGCGCGCTGTGCGTCGGCGCGGGCGATTCTTCGTCGTCATTGTTCGAAGGCGGCAGCATCGCGAGCGACGGCAGCGGCGGATAAACGGCGGACGGCGAGGCCGAAGGCGCAGCCGAGGCGATTACCGTCGCGCCAGCCGATTCGGCGCACGCCTCGGAGGCGAAGTGCGCGCAGAGCGCGAGCGCGGCCGCCGCGAAAATCGTCGTACGCATGCGTTCAGCTCCCCGTCTTCAGCGGCTCGATCGCCACGCTGTACGTCTGGTTCGCGCCCGCGGTGAGATTCTCCAGCAGCGGTTTTTGCGCCTGGCGTGCAGGCACGCCCTTCCAGATCGCTTCGTTGATATAGCGGAGATCCTGACCGAGCGCGGTCACGCGAATCACCGTGGGCTGCTTCTGCGCGGCGGCGAGCGCGCCCGCTTTCGCGAGTACGGCGCTCAATTGCGGATCGCGTGCGCCGAGTGCGTCGGCGGGAATGTCGAAGCGCAGGACCGAAGCCGACGCCGGTGCGTTGCCGCTTTGAGCGGTATTGCCCTGGGGCAGTTGTGCGCAGCCGGTCACGGCAAGTACGGCGAGAAGGAAAGCAAAGCGCGACACGTCCAGCTCCAAAGTTTCGTGGCTATGTGCGCGTTGTCGGCCAATGATGGACCGACTTGAGAGCCTGGCGGCAAACGTTTGCCAAAAAGAAAGAGTTCGCTCGCGAAAGGCGGCTTGCCGGAATGCGGCTGCGAAGTCGCGCGCGTTCGCGCACGGAATTGCTTCGGCGATTTCGCGTGGATTACGTCTGAAGAATCAGGTGGATTGCGCGATTCGTATGATGGATGCGTTTAAATGCAAATGCCCGCGCGCCGTGATCGGGCGCGCGGGCATTCGCGTCATGGCATCACATCAATTCACATCATGCATAGTGAACGACAGTGCGGATCGACTTGCCTTCGTGCATCAGATCGAAAGCCTCGTTGATGCCCGCGAGATCCTTCGTATGCGTGACGAACGGCGCGAGCTGGATCTTGCCTGCCATCGCGTCCTGCACCATGCCCGGCAGCTCCGAGCGGCCCTTCACGCCGCCGAACGCAGTGCCGAGCCAGCGGCGGCCCGTGACGAGCTGGAACGGACGCGTGGAAATTTCCTGACCCGCGCCCGCCACGCCGATGACCACCGACTGACCCCAGCCGCGATGCGCGCATTCGAGCGCCGCGCGCATGACGTTGACGTTGCCGATGCACTCGAAGCTGTGGTCCACGCCCCAGCCCGTCATCTCGACGATCACTTGCTGGATAGGCTTTTCATGATCCTTGGGATTCACGCAGTCGGTCGCGCCGAATGCCTTCGCGAGTTCGAACTTGCCCGGATTCGTGTCGATGGCGATGATGCGGCCTGCCTTCGCGAGCTTCGCGCCTTGAATGACCGCGAGGCCGATGCCGCCGAGACCGAACACCGCGACCGTATCGCCTTCCTGCACCTTGGCCGTGTTCTTCACCGCGCCGAGGCCGGTGGTCACGCCGCAACCGAGCAGGCAGACCTGTTCGGGGTTGGCTTGCGGATCGATCTTCGCGAGCGAGACTTCGGCCACGACCGTGTATTCGCTGAACGTCGAGCAGCCCATGTAGTGATAGACCGGCTGGCCGTTGTAGCTGAAACGCGTGGTGCCGTCGGGCATCACGCCCTTGCCCTGGGTGGCGCGCACGGCCACGCACAGATTGGTCTTGCCGCTCTTGCAGAACAGACATTCGCCGCATTCGGCCGTGTAAAGCGGAATGACGTGATCGCCGGGCTTCACGCTCGTCACGCCTTCGCCCACTTCCACGACGATGCCCGCGCCTTCATGGCCCAGCACGGCGGGGAACAGGCCTTCCGGATCGTCGCCGGACAGCGTGAAGGCGTCGGTGTGGCACACGCCCGTGTGGGTGATCTTCACCAGCACTTCGCCCTTGCGAGGCGGTTCGACGTCGATCTCGACGATTTCCAGGGGCTTGCCCGGGCCGAATGCAACAGCAGCACGTGATTTCATAGCAATCTCGGTATCGGTTAGGAAAGGAGTCGACCAGTCGACCTTGGGGCCGCACGGGCGGCCGGATGTTGAAACGGATTGAACGCGCGCTCATGCGCGTGTTTAGCGCAAATACGAACGTACGAGAGAAACCACCTCTTCGATGGGTTTGTCGGGCGTGCCGTTCGCTGCCGCGAGATGGGAAAACTCCTCGCGCAGATGACTCTCCAGTACCCCGGCCATCAGCCCGTTGATCGCGCCGCGCACCGCCGCGATCTGCTGCAGGACCGGACCGCAATCCGCGCCTTCCTCGAGGGCGCGCTCGAGCGCGTCGATCTGCCCGCGCACACGGCGTACGCGGGCGAGAACGCGTTTCTTCTCTTCGGGGCTATGGGGCATGACGAGTCCAGGTGGGATACTGCATGGGAGTATCCTAGCATACTCCGTGGGAGTATGTTGGACAAACCCGCGCTTTAGCTGCCGACGCCTCGGCGCTTAGCAAAGAATAGTCAATGCGCATGGAGCGCGCTTATTCGACACGTCTGCTTACATTTAAAGCGCCGGACTATGCGCCGATTATTCATACAAAGCGTGACCGGAAATCGACATAACAGTAAGATTACGCATTCAAGAAATAACGAATAACAGAGGCGAAGATGGGGGTGGGGAATATAAGCAGTCTGATAAGCGGGGCCGCATTGCTGCAGGACGGCCGCCTGCTCAAACTCGATACACCGCTTGGCGATAATGTATTGCTGCCGCAGCGTGCTATCGGCCATAGCCGTATTGGCCGCGATTACGACTTTACGCTCGACGTCGTCGCTACGGACGAAAACGTCGATCTGAGCAAGCTGATTGCGCAGCCCGTCACGCTATGGCTGCAGCAGGCCGACCAGACCTATCTGCCGTACCACGGCTACGTCCACACGGCCCGCCGGCTGGGCGCGGACGGCAGTTTGACGAGCTATCAGCTGGAATTCGCCTCGTGGCAGCACTTCCTCAAGTTCCGCTCGGATGCCCGCATCTGGCAAGACAAAACCGCCGACGCCATTCTCACCGACGTCTTCAATGCGCATCCGCAAGCGCAGGGCGCATTCCGCTTTGTTATTCAAAATGCATTGCCTTCGCGTTCGTTTTGCGTGCAATACGAGAGCGACTGGAATTTCTGCCAGCGGATTATGGAATCCGAAGGCCTGTTCAGCTATTTCGAACAGGCGGCTGATGGAAAATCCCACACGGTCGTAATTACCGACAATATCGGCGCATTGCCCGCTTTAAATCCGCAATCGGTTAATTTTTACCGATCGGGCGTGAATAGTGAAACCAATGCGCTGGTGCAATGGAGCGGTACGCGCACGCTGCAAAGCGTGACGCTGGCCACGCGCACATTCGACTACAAGTCGCCTTCCACGTCGGTGAATCCCAAAGGCACGTCGGTGCCGACGCTGGCCACGCAGGGCAATCTGCCGCAGCAGGCCGAAGTCTACGAATACACGGGCGCGTACACCTACGGCGAGCAGTCGCGCGGCGACACGCTCAGCGAAATCCGCATGCAGGAGTGGGAGTCGCGCGCGAAGCGCTTCGAAGGCGCGGGCGCCGTGCGCAATCTCGACGCCGGGCGCTGGTTCGAACTCGACGGCCATCCGGTGCACGATGCGGACAGCCAGCAGGATCGCCAGTTTGCGGTGATCGACGCGCGCTGGTTCATCGAAAATAATCTGCCCGCAACGACCTCGCAGACGCAATCGTTTCCGCACAGCCTGCAAAGCGAACTGGCCGCGATCAAGAGCGCGAATCAGGGCGACAGCGACGCGCTGGTGGTGAAAGCCTCGGACGGCAGCGAAGGTTTTCTGCTCGTGAAAATCGAAGCGCAGCGCAAGGCGGTGCCGTATCGCAGTCCGCTTGAACATCGCAAGCCGGAAATGCGCATGCAGACGGCTATCGTGGTCGGGCCGTCGAACGAAGAGGTGTATACCGATTCGCTCAATCGCATCAAGGTGCATTTCCATTGGGACCGGCTCAATGCCGGCGACGAAACGGCGTCGTGCTGGATACGCGTGGTGATGTCCGATTCGGGCAGCAGTTACGGCGGCGTGCACGTGCCACGTGTGGGCGAAGAAGTGATCGTGAACTGGCTCGACGGCGATTGCGATCGACCGTTGGTGACGGCGCGCGTGTACAACGGCTCGACCACGCCGAACTGGAATTCGAACGGTATTCTTTCGGGCTACAAGTCGAAGGAATACGGCGGCAGCGGCTATAACCAGCTCGTGATGGATGACGCCACCGGCCAGAATCGCGCGCAGCTTTTCAGCACGAGTGCGAATTCGCAACTGCATCTGGGTTATCTGGTCGCGCAAAACGCGAATTCACGCGGCGCGTATCTTGGCAGCGGTTTCGATCTGAAATCGGATGCATTTGGTGCGATCAACGCGGGCCAGGGCCTGTATCTGAGCACGTACGCGAAAAGCACGACGAGTCAGCAACTCGATGTTGCCGAAGCGCATTCGCAATTGACGAACGCGCAGGAGACGATCGACGCGCTTTCGCAGGCGAGCGAATCGCACCAGGCCGAGACCTTGCAGGACGGCACGAATGCGCTCAAGACCTTTGCGAGCGCCACGCAATCGACGAAACAAGGTGCGAGCGCGAGCGGCGGCAATACGGCCGGCGGCGGCACGGGTAGCGCGAACGCATTCACCGATCCGGTGATGCTGATGGCGAGCCCGTCGGGGATTGCGCTGTCTACGCAGCAGTCCGCGCATGTGACCGCCGCACAGCAAATATCGGTGATCAGCGGACAGAGCGTGCAAATCGCGAGCGGTAAATCGCTGATTGGCGGCGCGGTGGAAAAGATCAGTCTCTTCGCGCAGCGCTCCGGCATCAAACTATTCGCGGGTAAAGGCAAAGTCGAAGTGCAGGCGCAATCGGATAATGTCGAACTCGTTTCGCAGAAAGCCACACGTCTGATTTCGGCGACCGAAAACGTCGAGATCGCGGCGAAGAAAGAAATCGTGTTGACGTCGGGCGGTGCGTATATCCGCATCAAGGACGGCAACATTGAAATTCACGCGCCCGGCACGATCGACGTGAAAGGCACGCAACATAGTTTCGCAGGCCCGGCGCAGCAGAACTATCCGCTACCCGTATTCGCTCAGGCCGAAACGCAAGGACCGGTCGCCTTCAATATGGTGCTCGCGGATATGCCGGGACCGAACGGCCATCCGTACATCAATATGCCGTGGCGCATCGTCTCCGCGCGGAGCGCGAACGACGCGCACATGTCATCCGATTTCATACTCAGCGGCAAGAGCGATTCGACGGGCAAAGTCGCGTTGTCCGCGGCCGATCAGAAGACGCTGCACGACGCCTGGAACGCCACGCCCGGACAGATCTGGCTCGCGTACGGCGGACAGGTGCATTCGCTCGCATTGAGCCGCCAGACCGCGGACTGGACGGAGAACGACCGCTTCTACGAAGCCCTCGATGCGATGGGCTATAGCCAGCGCATGTACGTCACGGAACAGGGCGACGTCGATCAGGGCTTTGCAAAACTCGCGCGCCAGGAATGGCAGACCGATAGCGATGGGACGTTGTTGGACAAGTTGAAAGGAGAGGCTTGATGGAGGCCACATCGCTCGAGGGAAACACGGGGTTGCTTTTCGACTCGTCGCCGATTAAAACGCTGCGCCAGATTATCGATGAAGCCGGGAACGCGTTGACGTCCAACGCAGCGGACAACCGTTGGGTGCTCTCCGACCAGTCGTTCTCCTGGCCGCGCACGGGCAACACCGTCACGCCGTTTACGACCGGCAAGAGCTATTTCAAGAAACTGGCGGAGGAACTCGAAGGCGCGCAGAAGTCGATTTATATCGGCGGCTGGCAGGTGAACTGGGACGCGCAATTCGCGCCTGGCGGCCTGCGCCTTTTCGACGTGTTGCTGAAAGCCGCGCGCGCCAATGCCGGGCTGAAAATCTACGTGATGCCGTGGAAGCATTCGCCGCCGGTCCAGACGTACGACAAGCAGACCGTGCCGGTGCTCGAGGCCATCAACGAGCTCGTTGGGCGCAAATGCGTGACGGTCACGCTCGCTGCCTCGTTAGCCGATGAGGACCCGGGTTTCTTCAGTCATCACCAGAAGTTCGTGGTGATTGACGAGCACAAGGCGTTTATCGGCGGCATGGATGTGTGTTACGGCCGTTTCGATGACGAGACCTATGATCTGCACGCGGATGCGGAAGGACGCGAGGGCCTGAATCGCTATAACGGCTGCATACCGCATTTGGGACATGTGAAACCGGAGAAGCTTGTCGATCCGGATCTGCTCACCGGCGCCTATGACAATCACCCGACGTTTGGCGGACGCTGGGCGTCGAATCGCACCGAGATTCTGAAGAAAATCGAAAATGGCGCGGTGCAGACGGACTATAGCGGCGAGACGCCCTACTGGTCTGCGATGTCGCGTCCCACCGGTCTGTCACCCAGCGACGCCACGCTCGACGCCACGCGGCAACCGCGCATGCCTTGGCAGGACGTGCACGTCCTCATTGAAGGACCGTCCGCTGCGGATATTGCGCGCAATTTCGTCTATCGCTGGAACAGCGAGGGCGGAGAAAAGACGCCGCTCGATTTGCCCGCGGAGCCTGAGTTCGTTTCGGGCGGCTGCACGGTCCAGGTGCTGCGCAGTGCGCCGTTCAAGATGCGCAAGGCTGAATACGCGGCCTTGAAGGACGATGCGAAGAAAGACGTTACGCAGCCGACTGGAAAACAGTGCGAAATCGCGCTGGCGATGAAGAACCTCATCGAAGGTGCAACTTCGTTTATTTATATCGAGAATCAGTTTTTTGTTTCGGCGTTTGGGGTGGAGAACACTGATCCGGAAAAAACGGCGCCGGATGTTACGTCGACAGAACCTTTGTCCGGTCCGGCTGCCAAGGTCAAAGCAAGTGGCTTCCAGGAGTGGGCGACGCATCTCGTCTCGGACAAACCCAACGAAGCGCCGAAAAATTTCATCTGCGAAGCGCTGGGGGAGCGGATCGGCAAGGCAATCATGTCGGGCGCGAAGGAGAATTTCCACGTCATCATTACGCTGCCTGTTCATCCGGAAGGGAAGCTGAACGATGGCAATATCATGACGCAGGTCCACTGGACCATGCAGACGCTGGTGTTCGGCAGCTTCAGCTTGCTGAATCGCGTGCGACGCTATATCAAAGCCAGGGAGTTGCGCGACAAGAAGGTCGCCGACTGGAAGAAGGTGACGACGGATGCGAACGATCGTCGGTACGAAGACGTGGATATGGAGCGGTGCAATGACTATGTCACGCTGCTCAATTTGCGCAATTGGGCGCAGTTGGGTGATCGTTATGTAACGGAGCAGATCTACATCCACACCAAGATGATGATCGTCGATGACCTGTTTGCGCTTTTGGGCAGCGCGAATATCAATGACCGCAGTATGCTGGGATCGCGCGATTCGGAAATCGCCGTGCTCATCTCGGATTCGGCGAAAGAAAATCACGATATCAGTGGGAATGGGGACGTCCGGATCACCCGCAATTTCGCGCGCGAATTGCGCAAAGGCGTGTGGAGCAAGATATTCGGTCTCACAGGGAAAGTGAGGTCGGCTGAAGCGTTGAGGGGCGCGGTGGATCAGCCCGCGAATCCGGAGAACTGGAAGAAGATTCAGCAGGTGGCGGATGCGAACCGGCTGATTTATGAGGCGGCGTTTGATTTTATTCCGCGGAATACGGTTTATGAAAATGCAGCCGATGGACTGGGTGCACACGCGTCGATTTGGCCAACGTGGGACGCGAAGAAAAACTCGCTGAAGAGTCCCATGCCTTTCGATTCCGAATTCTGGACAAAGCCGCGTCACAGCTCGAGCGCGAGCGCGCTAGGGGACGTGACTGGGTTTATCGTAGCTCTACCTATCCATTGGACCCAAAACGAGAACAATAATTTAGGTTACGCGATATCCCTGGTGGCTGAGAATACGCCGCCTTCTGGGCGAGATGAACTGGACACTGATGCGCCTCGCGAGTTGGCGCAAACTCAGGACCCGCTGACAGGAACAATCGGATAATGAGTAAATTGGCAATCAGGCTGAGAACGCTGAGTCGCTGCTCCGCGTTACTTTTCACGATTCTGGGAGCGACACAGATACAAGCAGCACAACAGATGGAATGTGTAGGGCGATATCGTTTGACCTTGCCATCCGAAGCCGAGGTCGCGATGGACACCGCGAAGTCGTTCACAGAACTGCAAGACTCCCCAATCCGATTCGCGGACAACGTCGTGGCCCCGCTCTCTGTATTTGCATATGATGGCGGCTTCAAAATAAGCAGAGGTCTTTCGCAGAACGCGTTCGATGAGGTGCTGAATCACGCGAAAGAGCGTGTGGCCGCGAGTGCCGATAAACCGTACGATGACCAGCGGATCACACTTCTTCCCGTGAAAGAGTCTCATGGACTCGCATGGAAGAATATGGAAAATTCGGGTTTCTACGTTTACCGGGACCGGGTTGCAGTTTCATTCGTAGCTGACTCTGTTCCAGAGAAAAAAACGCTGAATATTCTCGCGAATACGCGCGCGCGGAGTGACGGAGAGGTACCCGCGATGGCTGGCGTATGTTTGCCAGGTCTATTCGTTGAAGGTGACGGCCCCGATGAGTTGCGCAACATCGGTGTGACATTCCGATTAAAGGCGCACCCGGACGTACTAATCTTTTTTCACGACTTGAAAGTTTTAAAGGATCAACCGCAATTGACCTCTCGTCAGAAGAACGAATTCGTCTGGAGCAGCGAGTTCGGTGTCGGAAAGGCGGTTAAATTACACGGCGTCTTTCCGTGGCGAACCGTCAAGCTTGACGGCCGCGAGGGGGTAGGTACGTTCGCTACAATCACGCGTCGGAATGACGCGACAGACTACGGCTATCTCGTGACGGTGCAGGGCGATCTTAACGCCCCAACCGATACACCCGACTTGCTCTTGTATGTCGAACGCAATGCCTCCGCATCCCAGGGAAAAACCCCCGTCACCGCCGACGAGTTAGAGAAAATCGGCGAAGAAGTGGCGGCTTCGATAAGGCGTCGATGAGCGTGCCGAACCACTTCCCGTCACTTGCGAGCGCAGCAAGCAAGACAACATCAAAGGCGGTGATGCCGCTTCGATCAGTGGCGTTGCTGATCTTCATGTTGAAGACAACGCACGCGCTGGCTGCACCGCAAGAGGAGTGTGTAGGGCGATATCGCTTGACTTTGCCTTCGCGGGCCGAAGTCGCCATGACCACGGCGAAGGGGTTTGCCGATGGTCAGGTGGCACCTATCAGGTTCGCCGACGGAACGAGTGCACCTCTTTCTTCGTTCGCCTACGATGGCACATTTAAAATCACCGCAGGCCTTCCACCGAGCGACTTTGACGCGCGAGTGAAACGGGCCAAAGATCAGGTCGCAGCGAGCGCAAAGGAGCCTTACGCAGATCAGCGATTCATCGTGCTTCCAGTAAATGACGCCAGGGGCTTTGCGTGGCGAAGCACAAAGGCCGTGGGTTTCTATACCTATAAGGATGGGACGGCAGTCTCATTTCTCACGAGGTCCGTCTCCGAACAACGCGCACTTGAAGTTTTAGCGCACGTCAACACGCGAGCCGAGGGCGAGGTGCCTGCGAAGCCCGGCGTCTGTTTGCCAGGACTCTTCATCTCCAGTGACCAACCTGACGATGTACGCAACATCGGCGTGACATTTCGGCTCAAGGAACATCCTGATGTGCTGGTTTTCTTCCACGACTTGAAAGTGCTGAAAGATCAACCCAATCTGACCTCACGCCAGAAGAACGAATTCGTGTGGACCAGCGAGTTCGGTGTGGGTAAAGCCGTGAAATTGCACGGCGCATTCCCGTGGAAAACTGCCAAACTTGATGGCCGTGAGGGCGTAGGCTCATTTGGTACGATCACACGCAATGACGATTCGACGGACTACGGTTATCTCGTGACCGTGCAGGGCGATCTGGACGCTGCCATCGATACGCCCGACTTGCTACTGTATGTCGAGCGAAATGCTTCTGCATTGCAGGGAAAATCCCCCGTCACAGCCGATGAGCTGGAAAGAATCGGCAAAGAAATTGCGGCTTCCATCAAACGACGATGACTTCGTTAAGGCTTCTCTCTTTCCGCAGTGGTGCGAGACATATAAAGGCAGCAAGGCCATCGAAGGAATTTCGATCAGCGGCGTTACTTTTATGCACGTTGTGGGCATCGCACTCGTTCGCTGCACCACAAGAAGAGTGCGTAGGGCGATATCGCTTGACCCTTCCCAGCGAAGCAGATGTGGCGCTCACGACAGCCAAGGCTTTTCGCGAACCTCAGGAATCGAATATCCGTTTTCCCGACGGGCTTTTTGCGCCGCTTTCATCGTTTATCTACAACGGGACCTTCTACATCACGGAAGCCATCACGCATGACGGCTACGATGCGCTCGTCGATACGATGAAGAATCGCGTTGCGGCAAGTCAGAACAAACAGTTTCAGGATCAGCGACTCTCGGTTTTGCCGGTGCGGGATACGAGTTCGTTTGCCTGGTCGGGCCGTGGCGGAGCGGCTTTCTATGCGTTCAAGAACGGAAGAACCATCACGTTCCTCACAAAATCGCAAGACGTGCAGGAGGCGAGCGGTGATGCGCTCGAAGTATTGGAACATCTGGAACCACGCAGCACGGGAGATATCCCAGTTGAGCCGGGCGTTTGTCTGCCCGGCTTGTTCGTCAAAACGAGTCAGGTGGACAAGAGCCGCATCGTTGGCTCAACATACCGGCTGCAAAGCCACCCGGATGTGTTGATCTTCTTCCGTGATTCCAAAGCATTAAAGGATCAGCCGAAGCTAACTGCACGTCAGGAGAGTGAATTCGTCTGGACCAACGAGTTCGGCGTGGGCAAGGCCGTCAAAATTCGCGGTGCGAGCCCGTGGCGCACAGTAAAACTCGACGGCAGGGAAGGCGTGGGATCCCTCGGTGCAATCACAAGGAACGACGATTCGACCGACTACGGTTATCTCTTGACGGTGCAAGGCAATCCTGATGCGTCGACTGACACGCCCGACTTATTGCTGTATGTCGAACGCAATGCCTCCGCAGCAGAGGGCAAAGCCCCTGTTACCGCCGACGAGCTCGAAAAGATCGGCGAAGAAATAGCGGCTTCTATCAAACGGCGATGACTTCACTAACGCTTCTCTCTCTCGGCAGTGGTGCGAGACATATAAAGGCAGCAAGGCCATCGAAGATATTTCGATCAACGGCGTTGCTTTTATTCACGTTGTGGGTATCGCACTCGTTCGCTGCTCCGCAAGAGGAGTGCGTAGGGCGATATCGTTTGACCTTGCCATCCGAGGCTGACGTCGCAATGAGCAGTGCGAAGTCGCTCACCGGACCCGATGACGAGCCGATTCGTTTCCCGGACAATCTGAATTCGCCACTATCTATCTTTGCCTTTGATGGCGCGTTCAAGATCAGTAGAAACCTTGCTCCGGCCGCGGCGGATGCGCTGATGCGACATGCCAAAGATGCTGTTGTGAGGAGCGCCGAAAAGCCGTACGAGTATCAGCGATTCAAACTCCTCTCGGTCGAAGACGCCAATAGCGTCGCGTGGAAGAGCCCGGACAAGTCTGGGTTCTATACTTTCAAAGATGGGACGACTGTCTCGTTCATAGCAGACCTGATTCCTGAGCAGAAAACATTGGAAATACTTGGCAGTCTCCGGGTGCGAGGCGATGGCGAAGTGCCTTCGATGCCCGGCGTGTGCCTCCCGGGCCTGTTCATTGAACGCGACGGCCCTGACGCGCTGCGCAACGTCGGCGTGACATTTCGGCTCAAAGATCATCCCGATGTACTCATTTTCTTTCACGACTTGAAGGTCTTGAAGGACCAGCCACGGCTAACTTCGCGCCAGAAGAACGAGTTCGTCTGGACCAGCGAGTTCGGCGTGGGCAAGACCGTAAAATTGCACGGTGTATTTCCGTGGCGCACCGTCAAGCTCGATGGCCGCGAAGGTGTGGGTTCGTTCGCCACCATCACGCGCAGAGACAATTCGATGGACTACGGTTATCTCGTGACCGCGCAGGGCGACCTGGACGCTGCCGCCGATACGCCCGACTTGCTACTGTATGTCGAGCGAAATGCTTCTGCATCGCAAGGAAAATCCCCCGTCACAGCCGATGAGCTGGAAAGAATCGGCAAAGAAGTAGCGGCTTCCATCAAACGGCGATGACTTCACTAACGCTTCTCTCTTTCGGCAGTGGTGCAAGACATATAAAGGCAGCAAGGCCATCGAAGACATTTCGATCAGCGGTGTTGCTTTTATTCACGCTTTGGGTATCGCACTCGTTCGCTGCTCCGCAAGAGGAGTGCGTAGGGCGCTATCGCCTGACTCTCCCCGACGAGGCAGATGTGGCGCTCACGATCGTCGAAGCCTTTCGCGGGCCGCAGGAATCGAATATCCGCTTCCCCGATGGGCTGATTGCGCCGCTTTCCTCGTTTGTCTACAACGGAACGTTTTATATCAGCGATGGCAT
Source organism: Paraburkholderia sp. Ac-20347 (assembly GCF_017104805.1). Classification (NCBI taxonomy): domain Bacteria; kingdom Pseudomonadati; phylum Pseudomonadota; class Betaproteobacteria; order Burkholderiales; family Burkholderiaceae; genus Paraburkholderia; species Paraburkholderia sp. Ac-20347. Next base: position 40,405 of record NZ_JAAGPN010000011.1, read on the forward strand.
TTCGCGTGATGGCTATGATGCGCTCGTCAACGCGATGAAGGATCGTATCGCGAGGGAGCAGGACAAGTCACCGGACGAACGGCCTGTGGTTTTGTCGGCGCAGGGCTCGGGCTCGTATGCGTGGACGGGTCGCGGCGGAGCGGCCTTCTACGCGTTCAAGGACGGAAAGACCGTGTCGTTCGTCACGAGATCCGACGACAGGAATACGGCGAGCACCACCGCGCTTGAGGTTCTGACGAATCTACAACCACGCGCAGTTGGAGAGGTTCCAACCGAGCCGGGAGTCTGTCTGCCAGGCGTTTTCGTCAGGACGAGTCAGGTGGACAAGACGCGCATAGTCGGTGTGAGCTATCGACTGAAGCGTCATCCGGATGTGCTGATCTTTTTCCGCGATACGAAAGTACAGAAATATGCGCCCAGGCTAACTTCACGTCAGGAGAATGAGTTTGCGTGGACGAGTGCGTTCGGCGTGGGCAAAGCTGTTAAATTGCACGGCGCATTTCCGTGGCGCACGGTGAAGCTCGATGGGCGTGAAGGCGTGGGCTCATTGGCCACCATTACACGACGGGACGATTCGATCGACTACGGATATCTCGTGACCGTGCAAGGAAAAGCGGATGCGACCGTGGATACCCCGGACCTGCTTCTCTATGTCGTGCGTAACGCCGCAGCAGCCAACGGCAAAACCCCTGTAGCCGAAGACGAAATCGAAGAAATTGGCAAAGAAGTGGCGGCTTCGATCAAACGACGATGACGTCGTTACCACTTCTCTCTTCAGGCGACGGTGCGAGACACATGAAAGTAGCAAGGCCATCGATGACGTTACGATCAGCAGCACTGCTTCTCTCCATGTTGGGGGGAACACACGCGTTGGCGGCACCACAACAGGAATGTGTAGGTCGTTATCGGTTGACGTTACCGTCCGAGGCGGAAGTGGCCATGACCACCGCCAAGGCATTTACCGATACGCAGATCAAACCGATTCGTTTCGCCGACGATTTGCCCGCACCACTCTCGTCCTTCATATACGACGGCAAGTTCGAGATCAGCAGAAGCGTTTCCCAAAGCGAATTCGACGCGCTGGTGGGCCGTGCGAAAGATGAGCTTGCCGCGAGTGCGAAAAAGCCTTATGCGGATCAGCGATACATCGCCTTGCCGGTGAGCGCCGCGCGGAGTTTCGCGTGGTTGGGCGCGAAGGATTCGGGCTTTTACACGTATAAAAATGGCACGGCAATTTCATTCATTGCTCAACCCGCCTCGGAGAAAAGCACGACATTTGTCTTGGATAACGTCAGAGCGCGGGATGATGGTGAGGTTCCGACCGCTCCGGGCGTGTGCTTGCCGGGTGCCTTCGTCGAGAGCGAGCAACCGGATCGTGCCCGCTCCGTTGGCGTGACCTTCCGCTTGAAAGATCATCCCGATGTGCTGATTTTCTTCCACGATTTAAAGGTGCTGAAGGATCAGCCCAAGCTGACCTCACGCCAGAAGAACGAGTTCGTCTGGACCAGCGAATTCGGTGTCGGTAAGGCCGTCAAATTGCACGGCGTGTTCCCGTGGCAAACCGTCAAGCTCGATGGCCGCGAGGGTGTGGGTTCGTTTGGCACGATCACACGCAACGACGATTCAACGGATTATGGCTATCTCGTGACAGTGCAGGGCGACCTTAACGCCTCAACCGACACCCCCGACTTGCTCTTGTACGTCGAACGCAATGCCTCCGCATCCCAAGGCAAACCCCCCGTCACCGCCGACGAACTCGAAAAAATCGGCGAAGAAGTTGCCGCATCGATCAAGCGCCGCTAACGCAATCCGCTCACAACCCAGCTGCCGCTGCGCCCGACTAACCCGCATTCACCTGCACGTGATAAACCGCCCACGGGCAGGTCACAAACCGCTCCTTCAGCGGCTTGCTGGCCTGCTCCGGAACGCGGTCGGCATCGTACACGGCCCATAGCGGCCCGAGTCCACCCAGCGGCATGGGCTTGCCATCCAGATGCGTGGCGACGATAAAGCGCCACGCCCGCAGATTCTCCAGCGACACCATCACCGCATAACCATCGATCGCACGCAGCATGACCTGCGCCGTCCCCGCGCCGGTTACGCCCGCAACTTGCAGCACGTCGACGAGCAGCGGACCTGAGAGCGTATGCAACTGCTGATCGTATTCCAGCGTGGGGCGGATCGTGACTGCTGGCAAGCGCATCAGCGCGGGAAAGTCGAACGCATACGCTTTGTCGAACTTCACGAGCTGTTTCTCGAACAAGCGATCGAACACGTCGACACCGCCGCGATTGTGCCGGCCGATATCGCCGGAGATCGTCAGCACGGCGGGCGAGGTCGCATGCGCGGCGCCACTCGCTTCGTGCTTTGCGGCGAAGGCCGCCGGTGCGACGCCGAACGCGGCTGCGCCGCTCAAAAATTGCCGCTTGTTCATTTCGGATTGCCCTTTCGTTGACGCTGGCTGGCCGTGGACGGGAAACTGGGTGATGGTATCGACAGAAACCGGTTGCAGTATATATCGGCGCGCCGCCCCGTTCAGGCTGACCCAACGCCCATACGTTTCGAAAATATTAGTTAGGATGGCGAATGAAATTGAGGGGGCCGAAAAACGTAGCACATATACGTCGGTATAACTCCGTTAAACCGATCGCCGTATCGTCTGCACGACGCGCCGATGCTAGGCTTCAGATCAATATGGGCCGCCCTGTCCGCGCGGCGGCGCATCGAGCAATCGATTTAACGGAGTGTACTGAATGAAATTCCTTCACATCAAGGCCTTGCTGAGTGGCGCGACGCTGGCGCTTGCCATCTCGGCGAACCAGCCTGTCATGGCGGAGCAGCCGTCGCCCGACGCATCGCCCATTTATGGCGTGACGATTCCGCCAGGCTATCGCGAGTGGCAGATGATCGCGCCCGCCGCCGAAGCTGCGCCGCTCGACGAATTGCGCGTCGTGCTGGGTAATCCCGCTGCAATCAAGGCGATCAAGAATGCGACGCTGCCGTTCCCGGACGGCGCGGTGCTCGTCAAGCTGGCCTACAAGAAAAAGCAATCCGATGATTTCGCGCCCGCCACGGTGCCGGGCCAACCCACCACGGTGCAGGTCATGGTGAAAGACTCGAAGCGCTATGCGTCGACGGGCGGCTGGGGTTTCGGTCGCTTCATCGACGGCAAGCCTGCCGATCTGAAGCAGCACCAAACCTGTTTCGCGTGTCACGCCGAACGCGTGAAGGACCGCGATTATGTCTTCACACGTTTCGCGCCTTGAGAGAAAACCGACGTTCAAAGTAAAGCGCGCCGCTGCAACGAGCGGCGCGCACCGAATCACCCGCCAATTAAAGCCCTGTTCGCACGGGCAACGCCGTCACACCACGCAGATTATTGCGGTGCTGCCAGACCAGCGCGTCGAGATTCTCGGCCTGTAGCGCGGGAAAGCGATCGAGCAGGTGGCCGATCGCGACTTCCATTTCGAGCATGGCGAGCCGCGCGCCCAGACAATAATGAATGCCCGCGCCGAAAGACAGCGATTTTGCCGTATCGTCGCGCGCGAAATCGAGTTGGTCCGGCTGCGCGAAAGCCTGCGGGTCGCGATTGGCCGCGCCAATCAACATGAAAACGACAGAGCCGCGCGCGAGCCGCGCATCGCCCACGTCGATATCGTCGAATGCCGTACGCACGACCATTTGCACGGCGCCGTCGTAACGCAGGCACTCGGCAATCGCGCGCGGCAACAGCGTGCGATCGTTCTGCAGCGTCTGATACTGATCGCGATGCCGAAACAGCGCGAGCATCGTATTGCCGATCATGTTCGACGTCGTTTCGTGTCCGGCAATGAATAGCAGGACCGCGTTCGACACCACCTCTTCGTCGGTGAGTCTCGCGCCATCCACCTCCACGTGCAGCAGCGCGCTGATCAGATCGTCGGCGTGCAGCGCGCGCCGTTGTTCGATCACGTTAAGGAAGTAGCGTTCGAGCGTGAGCGCGGCTTCGTCGGCGGCGCTCAGTGTTTGTGCGTCGAGCGGCGCGAGGTCGAACGCGGCGACCAGTCGACCGGCTGCGCCTGCGAGCGCGTGTGCGTCTTCGAGCGGGACGTCGAGCAACTGGCAGATGATGCGCACCGGCAATGGCAGCGCGAAATCGCGCATCAGATCGAAACCGGTATTCGTGCCGATCGCATCGAGCAGTGCGCGTGTGGTGGCGTCGACCGTGTCACGCAGTTTCTCCATTTGCCGCGCGTTGAAGGTCTTCATCAGCAACGCGCGCAACCGCGTGTGCGTCGGGGGATTCATCATCAGCAAGGTGCGGTTCAGCGACTGGAATACGGGACGCGCCGTTGCCGCTTCGCTGTAGCGCGCGGCCACGCTTTGCAGATACGTTTTGCCCATGCGCGGATCGCGCAGCAACGCGTCGATCACATCGAAGCGGCCCGTGACGAAAACTTGCGGCGCGATAGGCAGCAACGCACCGGCCGCACGAATCTTTTCATACGCGGGATACGGGTTGGCGAAGAACGCGGGCGAGGTGAAGTCGGAGAATTGCATGACGTTGGGCGATGAGTGTGGGCGGATCGTAGTGTAGCGAGGTGTTGTGTAAATCGAGCGTTCAGGGGCGCGCTTCGAGCATCTTGACAAGCGTGTGCAGCGTGCGATTCGCGGGCGTGGCAATACCCGCATTTAAACCGCGACGCACGATCGCGCCGTTGAGATGATCGATTTCGCTGGGCTTGCCACGGGCGAGGTCTTGCGCGGTCGACGAATATTGACCGGCGGGAATGGTCGCTTCAATGCGCTCGACGATTTGCGCGGGTGTGTCGTCGAAATGCACGCCTTCGGCGGCTGCAACGGCCAGACATTCGGTCACCACGTCGCGCATGGTTTCGCGCAGCGCGTCGCGTTGCGGCATGGCGTCGAGCGGCAATTGAACGATGGCCGACACCGCGTTGTACGCGCAATTGAGTACGAGTTTGTGCCAGAGCGTGGCGCGCACGTCGCGGGCGATGCGAGTGGGGATTGCGGCGTCGAGCAGCGTGCGTGCGAGCGCTTCGCTCGAAGGTGTGTCTTCGATCTCGAGATCGCCGCGTCCGTGATGCAGTAAATGGCCGGGCCCCGCCATTTCGCTCGCCACATACACGGCGGCGCTGATCACGGGCTGTGCCAGTTCGGCGCGCAGAGTCGCTGCATTGTCGACGCCATTTTGCAGGCTCACGACCATGGCATGCGGTGCAATTGAACGGCGCAGCGCGCGAGCGGCGTCCTGCGTATCGGGCGATTTCACGCAGACGAGCACGGTGTCGGCGGACGTGGCCGCCTCGATTGCAGTCGAGGCTTGCACGGGCAGGCGCACGTCGAACGCTCGCGACTGAAAGCGCAATCCCTGCGCGCGAATGGCATCCACATGCGTCGATCGGCCGATCAACATCACCTCATGACCGCGTCGTGCGAGCATGCCGCCAAAATAGCAGCCGACCGCGCCGGCGCCCAGAACCGCAAACCGCATACTGTCTCCCGTGAAGCGAAACTGGCCGCACGCACCGGCCCGTCGATCACCGAGAACGCCTGGCGGCCGCGTTTTATTCCCTTCATTGTTAATGCAGGGGCGCAAAAACCGGCAAACGCTCGCGAATCCAGTCGAGCAGCGCCGCCGGTCCGGGCGCGAGCGCGCGATTCGACTTCACGAGTAAGCTCGCGTGCGTACTTTGAAAAATGCTGTGCTCGATTGGCACGGTTGTCATCTCGCCGCGCGCGACTTCGGCTTGCGCGGCGAATTCGCCAATCAGCGTGACGAAATTCTCGACGGCCACCATGCGTTTGAGCGCCGCCACGGAATTGCTCGTCATGGCGGCGGGAATCTCGATGTCTTCGGCGAGTTCGACCATTCTCACTGCGTAACCGATACCGAACGATTCGGGCATCAGCGCAAGCGGATACGCACGGAGGTCTCCAAGTTGCGCGGCGGCGCGCGCTTTCGCCAGCGGATGTCCGTTGCGCAGCAACAGCACAACCGGCTGGTTCGAACTCGCGAGGCAGCGAATCAGCGGATGCGGCGGCGGATTGTAGGCGAGGCCGATATGGGAACGGCTCGACGCCACCTCGTCGATCACGCCGTCGCGACCCAGCACGCTCAACTCGATCGTCAGCGACGGATAGCGAGCGCAAAACGGCCGGAGCACGGCGTCGGTGAGCGTATCGACGAAACCTTCGCTCACGGCAAGGCGGATACGCCCGTGTTGCAAACCGCGCAGCGCGCCGAGTTCGGCCTCGAGCTTTTCCTGTTGCGCGCGGCAGCTTTCCACGAAGTCGAGCAGATGCGCGGCGGCGTCGGTCGCGCGCACGCCTTTCGCGGAGCGATCGAACAGCGTTGCGCCCAGTTCGTCTTCGAGAATGCGGATTTGCCGCGTGATGACGGAGGGCGACGTATTGAGGCTGTCGGCGGCGCCACGGATCGAGCCGTGGTCGAGGACCGCGTGGAAATAGCGCAGGCGTTGATGATTGAGTTGACGCATGGTGCTCACCTGATCGAATGTCGTGCGTTGCCCGCAAGGCAACAGGGGTGGGGCGCAATTGCTGTTGTCCAGAGCGCGCCTTCCTGACACCATCGCTAAACCGGATGCTTTTCGCATTTAATCAGCGATCCGAATTAATGTTCGCGGTGGAATAAAGAAGCACTTAGTCATGGTTGCAGATGCCCCTCAAAAGCCGGACCACATCCTGATTGTCGACGACGACCAGGCGCTACGCGAGCGAATCGCCACGTATTTGCAGGCCAATGGCATGCGCGTTACGCAGGCTTCGCGAGCGCGCGATCTGCGTGCGCGGTTGAATCAGGCCGAGCCCGATCTCGTCGTGCTCGATACCCATCTTCCCGATGCGAATGGCCTCGCGCTGTGCGGCGAATTGCGTGCGAACCGGCGCTTTCACGCGCTGCCGATCGTGCTGCTCTCCACGCGTCACGGCGTGGAGGACCGCATTGTCGGCCTCGAAATGGGCGCCGACGATTACCTCGCCAAGCCGCTCGCGACTCGCGAACTGTTCATGCGCATTCGCGCGATCCTGCGCCGCGCGCGCCTGCCGCCGCCAGGACTCGCCGTCGCGCAAACGCCGAGCGTGCTGCGCTTCGGCGAATGGCGGCTCGACACGTTGGCGCGTCGTCTCGTGGACGAGAGTGGCGCAACGGTGGCGCTGAGCAGCGCCGAATATCGTTTGCTGCGCGTGCTGCTCGACTATCCGAACCGCGTGCTCTCGCGCGATCAACTTCTCGACCTCACACAAGGCCGCGAGGCCGATCTGCTCGACCGCTCAATCGACCTGCTCGTGAGCCGCGTGCGCCAGCGCCTGCGCGACGGCGTGCGGGAAGGCCGCTACATCAAGACGATACGCAACGAGGGCTATCTGTTCTCGGCGACCGTCGTCGAAGCCATCGGCCCGTGTGCATCGGCGTGTTGCGAGCTTGCTTGAATTCCCGCGACGGCGCGCGTCACGGAATCAGCAGCAGCTTGCCGGTCGATCGACGGCTTTCCATATCGTCATGCGCCTGCGCCGCCTGGTCGAGCGGATACACGCCGCCGATCCGTACGTCGATCGCCCCGGCGACGATCCAGTCGAACAACTGCTTCGCGCGCGCCCGCAGCAGAGCAGGCGTGGCGATGTGATCGGCGAATACCGCGTAACCGATCTTGATGCTGCGCGGCAGGCTCATGATGTGCAGCGGGCCTGCGTCGCCGAGCACCGGGCCGTACCAGCAGAACGTGCCGCTGCGACGCAGCGAGGCCATCGACGCGTGAAAGGTCGTGGGACCGGAGCCGTCGTAGACCACGTGCACGCCTTCGCCGCCCGAGAGGCGCACGGCTTCTTCGGCGAAGGCGCCGTCCGCGTCGACGATGACGTGGTCCGCGCCTGCCTCGCGTGCGATCTCCGCCTTCGCTGCGCTCGACACGCGGCCGATCACGGTGCCGCCGCGCAGCTTGATGATCTGCGTGAGCAGCAGGCCGAGGCCGCCCGCGGCCGCGTGCACGAGTGCGATATCGCCGCGCTGCACCGGATAAAAATCGGTTGCGAAGTGGCTGGCTGTGAGGCCCTGCATCATCAGCGCGGCGGCGGTGCGATGGTCGATTTCGTCGGGCACCGGCACGAGCGCGGTGGCTGGAATGACGACGCGTTGCGCGTAGCTGCCCGGTGCATAGACCCACGCGACGCGCTGCCCGGGGCGCACATCCGTGACGTGCTCGCCGACGGCGAGCACGCGGCCCGCGCCTTCGACGCCCAGCGGCTTCGGATCCGGCATCGATTCCCAGAAACCACCGCGACGCACGCCGATATCCATGAAGTTGACGCCCGCAGCATCGACTTCGACGAGCGCTTCGCCCGGACCCGCAACGGGCTCGCGCGCATCGACGAGGCGCAGCTTGTCGATGCCGCCCGGGCCTGCCATGACGATCTGCTTCATGCTCGCGCGCTCCGTGTATGGCGTGGTTTGCGTGGTGTTGTCATCGTGCGTTCCTTGAATGAGGGGCGTGACGCTATTGGAACGCCGCCACGTATCCCGGTTGTTTCCGCCGATGCGTGGAAATGTAAGCGCGTGTTGCTACGCGGCTCGCCGATACAGTGCGCTACAAACCCGCGTCGCCCGACGCGGTTATGCGGCGCTCGGTTGAAGACAAAGCGCACGCGCGAGCGGGGCGGACGCGCGGCGCGTGTCGTCGCGTTCGGCGATACGACGCTCGTCGAGCGTGGTGACAGCCGCCGAAAACACATAGCCCTCGTTGCGCAGCGTCTTGATGTAGCGGGCCATGCGCGCCGTGTCGTTGAGGCGCTGCCGCAAACGGCTCACGAGCAGGTCGATCGAGCGGTCGAACGGATCGGCGCTGCGCCGCTGGGTGAGATTGAGCAACTGGTCGCGCGTGAGCACGCGCTGCGGATGATCGAGAAACACGCGCAGCAGGCGATATTCCGCGCCGCTGAGCGCGACGGGCGTGTCGTGCGGATCGAGCAGGCGACGCGCGGTGGTGTCGAGCCGCCAGTTGCCGAAGCCGAGCGTCGCGGGCCCTTCCTCGGCATGCAGATCGGGCGGCAGCATTCGCGTGCGCCGTAGCACGGCGCGGATGCGCGCGAGCAGCTCGCGCGGCGGGAAGGGCTTGGTCAGATAGTCGTCCGCGCCCATTTCGAGGCCGACGATGCGGTCCATCACGTCGTTGCGTGCGGTGACCATCAGCACCGGCACGAGGCGATGGCGGCTCTCGCGCAGCGCGCGATAAAGCGTGAGTCCGTCTTCGCCAGGCAGGATGAGGTCGAGCAGGATCAGGTCCGGCGGGCTGCGTTCGAGCGCGTCGTGCATCTCGCGCCCGTTGGCGGCGCGCGTGGTCCGCATGCCGTTCTTCTCGAGATAGTTGCCGACCAGTTCGCGCAGGTCGCGGTCGTCGTCGACGATCAGCACATGGTCGATTTTTTCCATGATGGTCATAAGCGACGCGGTGCGTCGCGTCCGGTTTGCGTGGAGCGCCGCTCACGCCTTCGTGCGCGCGACCGTCTGACTCCGATGCAAACAGATTAGCTGCTGTGCGCCGGGTATTCCATCCGGATCTGGATTGAGTCGATAGACGAATAAGGATAGGAGACCCTATACGTCCGTATAGTTGTGGGGAATTCAAATCCCGCTCAAACGCAATTTCAGTCAATTGATAATTCGATGACGCGAGATTTGAATGCGGCAGGGAATTTAAAAAAACTACAAACCGGACATAATCGGGATACATGCGCTGATTTTAATGAGGGTCGGCGTTTCGGAATCGATCGTGCGTCAGAGCAGTCGCACGCTGTCGCGTTGCCGAATCGACTTTTCTCTCATGAACAGGATGATCCAGCATGCCTTCGAATGTTTTCTCACCGATGCGGCGCAGCCTGCTGACCGCCACTGCGGCGGCCGGTGCGCTGTCGCTGTTTCCTGAAGCGATTTACGCCAGCGCGGCCACGCCCGATATTCGTCCGTTCAAGGCGAATATTCCCGATTCCGCACTCGACGATCTGCACCGCCGACTCGCGAATACTCGTTGGCCAGGAAAAGAAACCGTCGCTGACGAATCGCAGGGTGTGAAACTCGCGCGCATGCAGCAACTGGTTCAATATTGGGGCTCGGATTACGACTGGCGTAAAGGCGAAGCGAAGCTCAATGCTTTTCCGATGTTCATCACGGAAATCGACGGGCTCGATATTCAGTTCATTCACGTCCGCTCGCGCCATGCCAATGCACTGCCTTTGATCATGACGCATGGCTGGCCCGGTTCGATTTTCGAATTGATCAAGGCAATTGGTCCGCTGACCGATCCGACCGCGTATGGTGCGAGCGCCGATGACGCCTTCCACGTCGTGGTGCCCTCGCTGCCGGGCTTCGGCTTCTCGGGCAAACCCACGCAGCCCGGCTGGGGCTCGGACCATATCGCGCGCGCATGGGGCGTCCTGATGGCGCGGCTCGGCTACGAGCGCTTCGTTTCGCAGGGCGGCGACTGCGGCTCGGTGATCTCGCAACGCATGGCCATGCAGCACGTGAAGGGCTTGATCGGCATTCATGTGAACATGCCGGCCACGGTGCCGCCCGATATCGCGCGCCATCTCGCGCTGGACGATCCCGCGCCTGCCGGACTTTCGGCGGATGAAAAGCGCGCTTACGAGAAACTGAGCGTGTTCTATCGCGACAATTGCGGCTATTCGGCCATGATGGTGACACGTCCGCAAACCGTCGGCTATGCGCTCGCCGATTCGCCGGTGGGGCAGGCGGCGTGGATGTACGACAAGATTTCGCAATGGACCTATAGCGGCGGCATTCCCGAGCGTTCGCTGACGCGCGATGAAATACTCGACGATATCTCGCTCTACTGGCTGACCAATAGCGCGACGTCGTCGGCGCAAATCTATTGGGAAGATCACTCGAATAATTTCAATGCGGTCGATATCGGCTTGCCCACGGCAATTACGGTATTCCCCGGCGAGATTTATCAGGCGCCGCGCAGTTGGGCGGAGCGCGCCTATCACAACCTCGTGTATTTCAACGTGGTGGACAAGGGCGGCCATTTCGCCGCGTGGGAGGAGCCGCTGCTGTTCGCGCAGGAAGTGCGCGCGGGCTTCCGGCCCATGCGCAAGCTGGCTTGAATGGCGGGCAAAAATGCAGAAAAAAAGCAATGCGGCTGTTGAATGAAGTACCTAATGATCGCGAATAACGGCCGAATTGGCGCGGGAGAGGACGAGCCTATTGGAGCAGCGATTGCCGATTAATCGCTGCCATAGGCATCGAATGGCGGTTATTGGCGAGTGATTGCGTGGACCGGCGAGAGGGCTTTTGTTACCATCGGTTATTCGCCCTTCATAACAATCAACTCGCCTTTCTCGCCAGCGGCCCATTTGCCCACGATGTCCAACTCCCCGCCCGCCCCGCCCTCGACGGACCCGGACAGCACCATCGTCTATATCGTCGACGACGACGCGTTGTTTCGCCGTGCGTTGACCGGGCTGTTGCGCTCGGCCGGGCTGGCGGTGCGGGCGTTCGATTCCACCGAGGCCTTTCTCGCCTCGCCGCGCCCGGCCATGCCGTCGTGCCTGCTGCTCGACGTGCGTCTGCAAGGCCGCAGCGGCCTCGCGTTTCAGGCCGAGCTGAGCGAAGGCGGTCGCGCGCATCTGCCTATTATCTTCATGACCGGCTATGGCGACATCGCCATGTCGGTGAAAGCGATGAAGGCGGGCGCGGTGGACTTTCTCGCGAAGCCGTTTCGCGATCAGGACATCATCGACGCGGTGCTCGCCGCGCTCGAAAAAGACGCGAGCCGTCTCGCTGCCGATCGCGCGCTGCACACATTGCGCGCGAACTGGGACACGCTCACGCCGCGCGAGCGCGAAGTGCTCCAGCACGTTGCGTCCGGTCTCATGAACAAGCAGATCGCCGCGAATATGGGCATTGCCGAAATCACCGCGAAGATTCATCGCGGCCAGGCCATGAAAAAAATGAACGCCCGTTCCGTGGCGGAACTGATGCGCAAGATGGAAGCGCTCGGCATCGCGCATCTGCGTGCGTGAGTTCGCGCGATATCTATACCTAGAGATGATAGCGGCGCGGCACGGCGTCCCGTATTCTGACGCTGCCGCGCGAACGCCTCGTTGCCCGCGCGTTTGTTAACGTCCGTGCGCCTTTGCGGCGCGCGGCTTAGAACAACGATGGGAGAACGACTATGCGTGCGAGTCTGCGTCGCGTCGCCATATCGCCGGATTCGTCGCGATGATGTCGCGTGTGCTCCCGGCGCTGTGGGCGGCGTTGTTCGTGGCGGCGTGCGGTTACGCCGTGTTCGCGATGTACGCCACGCCCGTCTCCGTCGCGCATGAGCCGTATCGCTTCGTTGCGCCGCTGATGCTGCCCGCGCTCGCGGCGCTTGCTTTCGTCACGTTCCAGTATGGCGCGTTGCGCGCGCAACTACGTCGTCATGCTCAGGCGTTCGAAGCCGAAGCGGATGAGGGCGTGGGTCTCGCGCTACCCGAAACCGGCCCCGCGCCGATTGCGCGGCTCGCGCGCGCGGCCAATCGCTGCACGCGTCAACGTGCGGCTCGCCAGGCCGAATTGCTGCATGTGCTGGCCGCTTACGCGCACGATCTGCGCACGCCGCTCACGCGCATGGGCATGCGTTGCGAACTGCTCGACGACGACGCGACGCGCGACGCGCTGCAACGCGATCTCGCCGAAATGGCGGAGCTGGTCGAAGGCAGTCTGTCGTGCGCGCGCATGCAGTGCAGCGCCGACGAACCGATGCGCTCCGTCGATGCGGATGGCCTGCTCGACCTGCTGATCGCCGACTATCGTGACGCGGGCCGCATCGTCACGCTCGACGGTCTGGTGGGGCGTCCTGTCGTTACCTGTCCTCACGCGTTGCGCCGCGTGCTCGTGAACCTGATCGACAATGCGTTGCGTTATGGCGGCGATGTGTGCCTGAGCGTGCGCGTGGAAGCGCGGCGGCTCGTGATTGCCGTGCTCGATACGGGACCGGGCATCGTGCCCGCGCAACTCGAAGCGGTGTTTCTGCCGTGGTATCGCGCGCCCGGCACGGCGTCGGCGACATCGGGTTCGGGATTGGGACTTGCCATCGCACGACGACTGACGCACGCGATGCGCGGCGAACTGCATCTGGAGAATCGCCGCACGGGCGGGCTGGAAGCGCGCCTGACGTTGCCGCTAAGCGCGGCTTGAATGGTCGATTCATGTGCGTGACGTAGGTGAAGTTTGCAACGCGATTCAGGCGCCGGGCAGCGTCACGGTCACGATCGTCGTGCCGCACAAACGCTCGGTGAGTTCGTGATGCGCGGCCCGTGATCCCCACCAGCGCGAACGGCGCGCCTGCGGGCGATGGCCGACGACGACGAGATCGGGATTGAACGCCTGCGTATGGCGCAAGACGACGTCGTTCAAGCGTCCGAAACTCACATAGCCACTCGCGACGATGCCATCGCCGGTCAACTGGCTCACGGCATGATCGAGCGTGCTGCGCGCGAGTTCCTCCAGACGATGAAACGCGAGGTCGCTGAGCAGGCCGCCGCAATGGGCATTGGCGCTCTCGGCATCGACGACGGAAACGACATCCACCTGTGCCGACAACGCCAGCGAGAGTTGCGCGCAGCGTTCGAGCGCGGTCTGCGCTTCGGCGCTGCCGTCGTACACGAGCAGCAATTTCGCAAAGGGAGACATGACGTCGATAACCGTGAATTGAATCGTGCGTTTGAGCGTAAGTGGCGCGAACAAAACAGCCCGCGCGCAATGTTTATTCCGCGCACATGCTTTAAAGCCCGATGTTTTCAGACGCGCGAACGCCGACATATTCCGACATAAATTTCGACCCGCATTGCGCTATAACGATGCGAGCCGAAAGCCGCGAAATGCGCGTCACGGACAAGCACGCGCAATGTGCCGGACAAGGCCCAGGCGAAGGCGATCGATACACTCGTTTGCCATGAATCGCCGCAATCGATGCAATTGATGCAGTCGACGCGCGCGATTCATCGCGAGGTTTCGCCGCCGTGCGAGGCCGCTACTCCTTTCGAAGTTCATCTGGCAAACGATCATGTCCGAGTCCTGCACCGCACTTTCGTCGAATGTTCGCCAACGATTTTTTATCGATGGCGATTGGGTATCGAGTCATTCCGATCAGCGTCACACGATCATTTCTCCGGCGACTGAAACGCCGTTCATGTCCGTGCCGCTCGCGGATGCGATCGACATCGAGCGCGCGGTATCGGCGGCGCGGCGCGCGTTCGATCACGGGCCGTGGCCGCGTCTGTCCGGACCGGAACGCGCCGCCTATCTGAAGCGGCTGACGCAGGCGTTGCGCGCGCGCCTGCCGTTGCTCGCGCAACTCTGGACCGATCAGGTGGGCGCGCCCGCGTCGTTCGCGCAGAAGCTCACGCCGTTCGGTGCGAGCCGTTTCGATTTTTTCGCCGCGCTCGCCGAGCACTATGCCTTCGACGACTGGCGGCCGACGCAGCGCGGACGCGCCTGCGTGCGTCGCGTGCCGGTCGGCGTCGCGGCGCTGATCGCGCCGTGGAATGCGACCTTTCCGATCGTCTCGCAGAAGATCGCCGCGGCGCTGGCGGCCGGTTGCACGATGGTCGTGAAGTCGCCGCCCGAGTGTCCGTTCGACGCGCTGATCATCGCGGAATGCGCGGCGGCCGCGGGCATTCCGCCCGGCGTCCTCAACGTGGTCACGGCGGGACGCGAAGCGGGCGCGCAACTCGTGCAGTCGCGCGATATCGACAAGATCAGCTTCACCGGCAGCGTGGCGACGGGCCAATGGATTCAGCGCGCGGCGACCGACCGGCTCGCGCGCGTGACGCTCGAACTCGGCGGCAAGTCCGCGGCGATCCTGCTCGACGACGTCGATCTGCCCGCCGCGCTGGCGGCGCTCGTGCCGTTCACGATGCCGTTCTCTGGGCAAATCTGTTTCGCACAGACACGCGTGCTCGTGCCGCGTCATCGTCACGATGAAATCGCCGAGGCGTACGCGAGTGTCGTCGCGCGCATGAAGGTGGGCGATCCGCATGACGCGGATACGGCCATCGGTCCCGTGCTCAACGCCGTGCAGCGCGAACGTGTGCGCGGCTATATCGAGCGAGGTATCGCCGAGGGCGCGGCGCTCGTGATGGGCGGCACCGGCAATGCGGGATTCGAGCGCGGCTTTTACGTCGCGCCCACGGTGTTCAGCCGCGTGACGTCGACGATGACGATCGCGCGCGAGGAAATTTTCGGCCCGGTGGTGTCGATCCTGCCGTACGACAGCGTCGATCAGGCGGTCGAGATTGCGAATGACTCGGACTATGGTTTGAGCGGGTCGGTGTTCGGCGCGGATGAAGCGCGTGCATTCGACGTGGCGTGTCGTTTGCGTACCGGCAACGTCGGCATCAACGGCGTGGAGATTGCGCCCAACGTGCCGTTCGGCGGCATGAAGCGTTCGGGCATCGGTCGGGAAGGCGGACGCGAAGGGCTCGAAGCGTACCTCGAAACGCAGGCGATATTCGTCCCGGGCGCAGCATAGCGCCGAAGCGGAATTTGATCATCAGGAAACAAGCCATGAACTTCGAGAAGCACGAGATGACGCTCGACGGCGACCCGCACGCGAGCGAGATCTGGTCGGACGTCATGCTCAACGTTCACGGCTTGCGTTGCGAATTCGATGCACGCCGGCCGGCGATGTCGCGCGTGAAGGGCTGGCGGCTCGGTCGGGTCGGCTTCTCGCTGGCCGATCTCGCGGTGCTGACGCTCTCGCCGGTCGGCACGGAGCGCGCATCGTGGCAAGGCGACTGGCTGTTCGTGAAGCTCGTGACGGCGGGTCATGTTCACGTGCGCAGCCGCGACGCGATCCGGCGTTTCGATGCGGGCAGTCTGTTCGTGATCGATCCCGCGTGGCCGTTCACCGAAGTCTTCGACGAACGCGCGCGCCTGACCGTGCTGCGCATTCCGAAAGCGGCGCTGCGCGAACGCGGCGTGCAGTATTCGACACCCGCGCCCCTGACGGTCGACGCGCGTTGCGCGGATGTGCAGGCGACGCGCGACATTATCCAGTGCATGGCAGCGCAGACCGTCGCGCCCAGCCGCCATACGCAAACCATGATGGGCGAACAATTGATCGAACTGATTCAACACGCCGTACTCGACCCCGAGGCAGGGGCCGCGCGACGCAGTCCCGACGCGCTGATCTGGCAGGCGAAGCGCTTCATCGAGCAGCATATCGGCGATACGGGACTCGACACGGCCGCGATTGCCGGCGCGGTTCACGTCTCGCCGCAGCACCTGCAACGCGTGTTTCGCGCGCAAGGCGGCACGCCGATGCGTTACGTCTGGCAAGCGCGGCTCGCACGCGCCGCGCATCTGCTGCGCAGCGATCCGGCGGCGGGCGTGTCGATTCAGGAGATTGCGTGGCAATGCGGCTTCGCCACGGCCGCGCATTTCAGCCGCCTGTTCAAGCAGCAATACGGCGAGCCGCCTTCGGACTTTCGTCACTCGGGCTCGCCGCTGGCGGTGTGATCGCCGGATTAACTCGCGGTGGCTTCGGGCGGCGTGGATCGCTGGCCGAGCACTTCGTCGTCGCGGCCTTCGGCGATCTGCTTGCCGATCGCTGAAAGTGCGCTGTCGTCGAGCGCGGCGATCAGCGCGTAACTCATGTTGGCGCGCCGCCACGTGAGCACGTTGAGGTTGTCCACGTGCTGACGCGTCATCGCGGTATCGGGCTTGTCGTCCTTCATCACGCAGAGCGCGATCGGCAAACCGGTTTTCGGCAGATAGACGATCTGCACAAGCGGCTTGTTGTTGAAGCGCAGGCGTTGAATGCGTTTGAACGTGAGGCCCGCCGCGCGCAGATCGGGCACGTGTAGCGGCACGCCGTCGTCGCTGTGAATCTGCTCGATGACGCGCGCCGCCACCGCCATGTTGGGCATGTCGCTGGAAACCGTGTCGCGCGTATAGAGGCGCTGATAGTTGACCGCTGCCGCGACCCACGGCATCACGCCGGGCGCGGACGTCGCCACGGCAACAGGACGCGCGCCGTCGCCCGGCAGCCAGCCCGGCGCCACGCTGAGCACGAGCGCGCCACACGCGGCGCACGTGAACGCACCGGCGAGGAACGGCCAGGCAAAGCGCGGCCACGTGAAGCGCGTGCGTTGAGTTTTGCGCGCTTGCGTAGAAGTTCGAGTTGCAGCGTTCGCATGATGTTGCGCGTTGGCCGACGGGTTGCGCTTTAGCGCGCCGATGGGCGTGATGTCGGCCGTCGACGCGAGCGCAACGTCATCCGCGTCGCCATAGATTCCGCCATACGCGCGGCTCAGTTCCGCGACGCGCTGCGCGAGCCGCTCGGGCACGGGCGGCAGCCGCTGATGCGCGAACGCGTGCCGATACCGCAGCGCCGACGCCTGGAAGCAGGCCACGCGCCGCGCGACGTCGGGCGACACGCTCATCGTCTTCTCCACGTTCTCGCGCTCGCGCGGCGTGAGTTCGCCGTCGACGTACGCCATGAGCAGGACGTCATCCATATTCATGCCCCAGGTTCCTCACTATTGGCCACGCTGGTTATGCGCTTTTCTTCTTCTGTCCTTCGATCAGGGCGCCGATCGCCTGGCGAGCCCGGGAAAGCCGGCTCATGATCGTGCCGATCGGCACGCCGAGCACCTCGGCCGCTTCGCTGTAACTGAGTCCTTCCACCGCGACGAGCAGCATCACCACGCGCTGCACTTCGGGCAACTGCTGTACGGCCGCGATGATCTGTCCGTTCATCGCCTGTTCCTCGGGCGTGCGCGCGGACGGGTCCGGCACGGTTTCCAGAAAGCCGTCGTCCCAGTCCATGCCCGAACGGTTGCGCACGTTGCGCGCGCGCAGCTCGTTGATCCACGTGGATTGCACGATCGAGAACATCCAGCTCAGCGGCGCGGTGCCCGGCTGCAACTGATGCGCGCGTTCGAGCCCGCGCACGCACGCGCGCTGCACGAGGTCTTCGGCGTCGTGCTGATCGCCTGAGATGCGCAGCGCGAACGCCCACAAACGCGGCAGCATGGCGGGCAGAAGGGCGGACAGGTCGGCGACGGTCATGAGCTTGACGTCCTGTCGCGAACGGCGCGGCCACGGCTCGTCACGCGCGCGTCGCGCACACGACCGATGCGACGCACGCGCTCGTGCATCGGAGCCGATTCGAGATTCTCGCTGGATTCCATGGGGCGACGCTTGTGTTGGCTGAAATTCGCCTGAATAGAACACCGGCGGGGCGGCCGACATTCCCTCTTTGTTTCAGGGCGGCGAGCGCACGCGCTTTTTCGTGTTCGCGCGCGGCTCGCCTGCTGCTTCAGACGACCGTGATCGTCGTTTCGATGTTGCCGCGCGTGGCCTTCGAGTACGGGCAGGTTTGATGCGCGGCGTGCGCGAGCGCTTGCGCGGTCTCGGCGTCGAGGCCGGGCAGCGAGACATTCAGACGTGCCTGCAGCGAATACGAACCGTCGTTCACGACGAGATCGATTTCGGTATCGACGGCTGCGTCTTTCGGCAGCGCCACTTTGAGCTTGCTCGCGGCGAGACCCATCGCGCCGATGAAGCAGGCCGACCAGCCCGCTGCGAGCAGTTGTTCCGGATTCGTGCCCGGCGCGGACGAGCCGGGCGCGGAGAGCTTGATGTCCAGCCGGCCGTCGCTGCTGCGTGCGGCGCCGTCGCGGCCGCCGGCGGTGTGAGTCTTGCCCGTGTACAGCACTTTTGCAGTGTTTTCCATGATGGTTTCCTGGTGGGTAGTGATTCGGAAGTCGATGACTGAATTGACGACAGAACGCATTAGACCGGCCCAACTTATCTGGCATGTGTCCCGTCATGCGTGAATTGCAAGGCTATGTATCTGCCACGCGGTTTCGACACACTGAGATACATACACGCGATGTGCGCGATCGAATCGACGCCTGAAATCAGGCGTGAAATGCGCAGCAAACTGAAATATGCGAGATACAAACGCGTGCTGAAATGCAAGGCCGTTTATTTAAGGCGCGTTCGTCATCTGGCGATTCGCGTTCAGCTCATGACGCTCATGCAGAACGAACCTCTGGAATTTGCCGACGAACCGGCCGTGCCGAACGTGTCCAACGTTTCGATCGTGCGCAAGCTCGGCGGCACGGAACAACTCTTCTGGTTGCTCGACCGGCACCGTCCGACCCATTTCGTGATGGCCGCGCAGATCGACCGCGTGTTTGTCGCCGATGCGTGGCGCGCGGCGTTGCATGCGGTTCAGCAGCGGCATGTTTTGCTGACGACGCGTATCGTCAGCAACGATCGATCGCCGCTCGCCTTCCATCGCGACGACGATGCGCGTATTCCGCTGCGTGTGATTCGCGGCGATGCGAACGTCAACGCAAACGCGTGGCCAGCACAGGCGGAGCGCGAATTGCGCGAGCCGTTCGACACGTCGGTTGCGCCACTCGTACGCGCGACAGTCGTGCAGGACGAGTGCGCGTCCACGCTGTTGCTCGTCGCGCATCATTCGGTGCTCGACGGCATGGGCGGCGCGTATGTGATCGAAGATCTGCTGCGTGCGCTCGCGGGCGAAACGCTCGATCGCTTGCCCGTGGTGCAGCCGCTCGAAACGCTGCTGCGTGACGCTATCGATCAGTCGGACGCACCGCCCGCGCCCACACCCGCGCCTCAAGCGAAGGTGTTTCGGCCGGTAGGCGCGTCGTCGTTGCGGGTCGATGCGCGGCAACTCGATGCATCGCTCACGCGCGCGCTTGTCGAGCGCGCGCGCAGGGAACGCACGACGGTGCACGGCGCTCTGGCGGCTGCCGTTCACGAAGCGGCGCGGCGCGTGTCGGCGGCATGGCGCGCGCGGCCGCTGCGCACGGTCACGCCCATCGACGTGCGTGCGCAGACCCGCGAAGCGGGCAAGGCGAACGGCGTCTACATCACGCAAACAATCACCGTCGACGATCATCCGCCCGGCGCGGACTTCTGGAATGCTGCGCGCGCGGTCAAGGCGCAACTCGCGCCCGCGCAAGCGCGCGAAAACGTCGTGAAGGAATTGAAGGGCCTCGATGCGGTGATGGCGACGCAACCCTCGGTCGAGCACGCCGCGGGTTTCCTCGGCCATGTGCTCGCATTCGACGTGCTGCTGTCGAATCTCGGCGATGCGCCGATTCCGTCGAACTACGCGGGGCTGAAGCTCGAAGCGTTGTGGGGACCGCTCGTGTCGTCGGGTTTCGCGGACGATCAGGTGATCGGCGTTTGCACGCTCGATGGCGTTCTGCGGATTACGCACGCGAGTTATGGCGCGCTGCCGGAACTGCTCGTGCAGATGGAAGCGGTATTGCGCGACGCCGTCGCGCCGTGAAGGCGGTGACGGCGTCGTGACCACGCTAATCACCATAGTCACGATAGTCACGATGAAGCGCGGCGCGCATCGCGCGCGCCGCTCGACACGCGATCAGGGTGCTTCGTACGTCATCAGCTTGCTGGCGACCGTTTGCACGCCCGCGACTTTCGATGCGGTGTCCTGAGCAATCTGGTCCTGCGATTCGTCGAGGATCGTGCCGGCCAGCACGACCTTGCCGGTGCGCGCCTTCGCGAACACGGCGATGTCGGTGTCGTTCAGCGCCTTCGTGTTGTAGATCGCCTGACGCACCTTCTTGGCCAGCGCCACGTTGGCCGCGTGATCGGCCTTCATTTCGGCGCGGATCTGTTCCTTGGTGAGCGCGGGTGCATCGGCGTTGGTTGCGGTCTGGGCGAGCGCGGCGGAAGAAAGCAGCGCGGCGGCGGCTGCCGTAAGAAGCTTGGAGCGAAGCGTCATGGAATCACCTGTTGACGTTTGGTGGAAGAACGTGGAGCCGGGACGGTGCGTGCAGCGTTGCCCTGGTTGCGAAAAAGCATAGCCCGTGGCCTGACGCGCAGCCATCAGACCTTCGGTGTTCATCCCCTATACGAAAGGAAACTGCAGTGCATACCTCGGGTTATCGGCGGCGCGATTTTGTGGTGCGCAAAGCGGGACGTACGCGAACGTCGGCATGCTTGCACACACGCACGCATACACAGACGCGCGCGCTGTCCCACAGTGTGAGCCGCGTATGAAAATGGAGAGCACCATGAAGTGCGAGATGCACCGTGCGCGTCGCGCGCTCTCGTCAATGCGAAAGCGCCGCGTGCAGTGCGCCAGTCAGATCGCTTACGCTGACCGGTTTGATGAGGAAGGCGCTCGCGCCGAGCGCCAGCGCGCGCTGTTGCAGCTCGGGCATCGGATACGCGGTGATGAAGAGCGTGGGGATGCGCAGTGTCGCGTCGATCAGGCGCGCGAACATGTCCACGCCGCTCATGCCCGGCATCTGCACATCGGAAATAATGCAGGCGGGGCGCGTGTGTTCGACGGCGGCGAGCAACTCCGCGCCGGATTCGAAAGTCACGACTTCGTAATCGAGCGACCTCAAGAGGCTCGACAAGCCCGAGCGGACCGACGCGTCGTCGTCGACCACCCAGATCACTGTTGGCGTACACAAAACTGTCTCTCCCATGGCGTGCCGGAGGGCGGAACGGCTGATCCGTCGCGTGTACGCGGCTCAAGCTTACCTGACGGCGAAAAGCCCCGAAACCATACGGACGTATATGTAGGGTTCACCTCGGTGAGCAGCTATCATTCCAGGCGGGTCACGAGCCGGGTCAAGAGCCCGGACGGGCGCAGATCGGCACGGCAATCATTCGGGCCGGTCGCTCACGCCGGATCGGCGCGATCGGGCGACACGCGGTTGCGATTCCAACATTACAAAATCAATTCAAATCTATTTCATAGGCATTTCTCCGTGCCGTGCCGCGAGGGGTTTCGCCGCGCGGCGCCAGGCATTGCGGTGGAGTGGGATATGGTCCAAATCGATAGCGAACGTGACGAGCGCAGCCTCGCGACGACGAGCGGCGCGACGACGCACGTCCGCGATGTCGCCGCGCCCGACGATGCGATCGCTCAGGAAGAAGCCAAAATCTGCGCGCGCCTCAAAGCATTGCGGCTCGCGCGGCGTATCGATCTGAAAACGCTGGCGGCGTTGTCGGGCTTTACCGAAGAACAATTGCGCAGCATGGAAAGCGGCGTGCGTGCGCCGCCGTTTGCGTCGCTCGCGCGGCTCGGACGCTGCCTTGGCGAAGACCTCAGCTATTTCTTCGTCGACCGTTCGCCCGCGCAGGCGCAGCAAGCCGACCGGCGCATTTCGATCGTGCGTAACGGCGAGCGCAAGCCGGTGGCCAAAGACGACGCCGCGCTCGGTTTCGAATACGCGACGCTCGCGCATCATATGGCGCGCAAGCGCATGGAGCCGCTGTATTTCACGTTTTCCGCGCACGCGCAGCACGATTATTTTTTCGAGCATCCGGGCGAGGAATTCGTATTCGTGCTCGAAGGGCAACTCGATTTCGAAATCGTGATCGATAAAGAAGTGAAGACGATCCGTCTCGAACAGGGCGACAGCTTCTATTTCGATTCGGCGCTGCCGCATCGCTGCTTTGCGGCGGGTGCGGACGCGAGGGCGCTGATGGTGGTGGCGAATCAGGAGGACAAGTCGTGAGCGACATGCAGACCGACGCGGCTTCCGTCTACGTGATCGACGACGACGACCGGCTGCGCGAAGCGCTCAAGAGCCTGCTGGAATCGGTGGGATTTCGCGTGGCCGCGTTTGCATCGACGAGTGCGTTTCGCGCGTATGCGCGAGCCGAGGTGCCGAGCTGCCTGATTCTCGACGTGCGCCTCAAAGGCGAAAGCGGGCTGGAATTCCAGCAGTGGGCGGCGGCGAACGCCCTGCTCATGCCGATCATTTTCATGACCGGTTATGGCGACGTGGAAATGTCGGTGCGCGCGATGAAAAGCGGCGCGGTGAATTTTCTCGCGAAGCCGTTTCGCGAGCAGGACATGATCGAGGCGGTGACCGAGGCGCTGGAGCGCGACGCGGCGCGGCTGAAAGCGCAAACGTTGGCTGGCACGCTGCGCGAGCAGTTCTCGACGCTGACGCCGCGCGAGCGCGACATCGCCGTGCTGGTGGCGGCGGGCAACATGAACAAGGCCACGGCAAGCCAGCTCGCACTCAGCGAAATGACCGTGAAGATTTATCGCGCGCGCGTGATGAAGAAGCTCGCGGCGCGCACGACCGCCGAACTGGTGCGCAAGGTCCGCGCGCTGCAACTCGATGGCGCGGGCGCGAGCCGGATCGAAGGGACGTGGAAAGGCGAAGCGGACGGCGCAACATCGCCGCTGTAAGGAACACGGCTTTCAAGCGCGTAATCAGCCGCGCTTTAGCAAGCGGCATCGTCATAACAAGAAGAGAACACCGGTAACAGAATTGGCCAACCTGCGCTGGCGTCGGGGCGTCGGGGTCAGGCATCGTGCAGAGCTGCATGGGGAACATCGATGGAGAACAACGCATATCACGCCGCGCCGAAGGTCGACGACGCGGTGGTCTACGTGATCGACGACGACGAGTCGATCTGCGCGGCGCTTTCGAGTCTGCTGCGCTCGTCGGGCTTCAGCGTGCGGACCTTCACGCGGATCGAGGAATTTCTTTCGGCGCCGCGACCGGCCGCGCCGAGCTGTCTGCTGCTCGACGTGCGTCTGCGCGGCGAGAGCGGGCTCACGTTTCAGCAGAGCGCGCGCCAGCATCAGGTGGACATGCCGATCATCTTCATGACCGCGCACGGCGATATCGAAATGTCGGTGCGTGCGATGAAGGCGGGCGCGCTCGACTTTCTGACCAAGCCGGTGCGCGACCAGCGCGTGATCGACGCGGTCTCGACCGCCATCGGCCGTCACGCGGCGTGGCTCGAACGCAGCCGCTCCGAGGCCTCGCTGCGCGCGCGTTACGACCTGCTGACGGCGCGCGAGCGCGAGGTGGTGGCGTACGTCGTCGAAGGGCTGCTGAACAAGCAGATCGCCGGTGAGCTGAACCTCAGCGAGATCACCATCAAGATCCATCGCAGTTCGGCAATGCGCAAGCTCGAAGCGCAGTCGGTCGCCGATCTGGTGCGCAAGATGGAAGTCATCAGCGCGGCGGCGCAGGCACGCTTTTGACGGAGACTTTTATGGCCGGACTGGCGCAGCGGCTGACCAGCAACGAGATTCCGGGCTGGGAAGCGACCGGCGCGGCGGAGGTCTATGGACGCGTGATCGGCGCGGAGCTGCTGCAGCGCGACGACGACCAGATGCTCTGGCGCGCCATCGCCGAAGGCTGCGAACAGCCGCTGTTCGTGAAGGTGCCGTCCGCCGCCGGCGACACGCGCGGCCTGCTTGCGTCGTTCGAAAAGGAATACAGCCTGCGCGACGCGATCGATCCGGAATGGGGGCTGTGTCCGCGCGAGCTGTTTCGCAATGGCGGTCAGTTTCTGCTGACGCTCCAGCATTGCGAGGCCACGCCGCTCGACGCCGGAATCGCGAACGCGCGTTCGCTGCGGCAGTTTCTTTCGCTGGCCGTGTCGCTGTCCGCCGCGCTCAAGGGCATGCACGCGCAAGGTCTCGTGCACAACACGCTGAGTCCCGCCAATCTGTTCGCGGGCAGCGATTCGCGCGTGTGGATCACGGGCTTCGGCAATGCGTCGAGCGCCTTCGGCAACGGCGCGGCGTCCGGCGAGGGCGGCGTGGTCGCCATGAGCCGCCTGCCCTATCTCGCGCCCGAACGCACCAGCACGGCGAGCCAGCATGGCGATCCGCGCAGCGATCTTTACGCGCTTGGCGTGCTGCTCTATCAACTGCTGTCCGGACATATGCCTTACGAGGCGCGCGAGCGCGAAGAGTGGGTGTATTCGCATCTCGTCAGCACGCCAAGGCCGCTGCGCAACAGCGTGCCCGACCTGCGCCCGCAGATCGAATTCGTCATCAGCAAGCTGCTCGCGAAGGCCGCCGACGACCGCTATCAAACGGCGGCGGGCGTCGAAGCCGATCTGCAGTTGTGCCTCGAAGAACTCACGCAGGGCGTCGAGATTTCGCCGGCGTCGCTTGGGCGCGGCGACCGGAAATCGCGCGCGGTGTTTCCGGTGCGCACGTATGGACGCCAGCGCGAACTGGAGCAATTGCACGGCGCGCTCGAACGCGTGCGCAAGACCGGCGACGCGATGGCGGTGATCGTGGAAGGCGAGCCGGGCGTCGGCAAGACCTTTTTCATCGACGAATTCAAGCGCAATATCGGCGCGGCGGGCGTGCATTTCACGCTGGGAAAATTCGATCAATACAACGACAGCATTCCCTATGCGGCTTTCGTGCAGGTGCTGCGTGGGCTCGTGCGGCCGCTGCTGCGCAAGACGGGGCCGGAAATCGCGCTCTGGCGCTCGCGTTTCGAGGAGGCGGTCGGCAAGAGCGGGCAACTGATCGTCAATCTGGTGCCGGAGATCGGTGCGATCGTCGGGCCGCAGCCCGCGTGTGCGGCACTGCCGCCGCAGGAAGCCACCAATCGCTTTTTGCTGGTGGTGAAGCGCTTTCTCATGCTGTTCTCGGACAAGCAGCGCCCGCTCGTGCTGTTTCTCGACGATGTGCAGTGGCTCGACTCCGGCACGCTCGAAATCATCGACGGTTTGTCGTCGGATGCGGAGCTGCGCAATCTGCTGCTGGTGCTCGCGCATCGCAGCATCGAACTGGGCCGTTCGCGCGTGGCCAGCGAGCGCCTGAACAGCATCCTGTTCGGCCGCAAGGTGACCGAGCGCATCGGTCTGCGGCCGCTCGCGCTGCCCGACATCGTGAGCCTGATTGCCGAAGCGCTCGACGAAGGGCCGGGCGTGGTCGCGCTGCTGGCTTCGGTGATCTTCGAGAAGAGCGGCGGCAATCCGTTCTTCACGATCGAGTTCCTGCGCGAACTGATTCAGGAGCGCCTGATTGTTTCCGACGTGTTCCGCGTGGGCTGGACGTGGGACCTCGACCGCATTCGCGACAAAGGCTATACGGGCAACGTGGTCGATCTGCTGACGATCCGCCTCACGCGCCTGAACGAAGACACCAAACGCGTGCTGTCGATCTTCGCCTGCCTCGGCGGCACGGCGCGCGTGGGCGCGCTCGCGCGGGTGCTCGGGCTGGAGAGCGGCCAGGTGCTCGCGACGATGCGCGAGGCGGAATCGGCGGGACTCGTCTCGCGCAAGGGCGACGCGTATCGCTTCGTGCACGACCGCGTGCAGGAGGCGTCGTATGCCATGCTCGGCGAGGGCGCGCGCGAAGCGGCGCATGCGCAGATCGGCACGCGTCTGCTCTCGGCCATGCCCGCCGCGCCCGCGACCGCCGACGTGTTCGAGGCCGTCGGTCATCTGAACCGCTCGCAGCGCCGGCTGTCTTCCGCCGAGCGCGCGCGCCTCGCCGAACTCGACGTGATCGCGGGCAACGCCGCGAAGGCCGCCGCCGCGTGGAGTTCGGCGCGCGAGTATTTCGCCCAGGCCGAGAAGCTCATCGTGCAGTTCGGCGTGGGCGGCGCGAATCTCGACGTGTTCAAGCTGCATCTCGATCTCGCGGAGTGCGAGTATTTGACCGGCGATTTTCATCGCGCCATCGACACGGCGCGCACGGCGCGCGGCTATGCCGCGAATCTGCTCGAACGCGCGAGCGCGATGCGCATGGAGATCCGCATTCATCAGGCGGCGGGCGATTACCGGCTGGCGGTGGAAACGACTTTCCATGCGCTCGCGCTGCTCGACGTGGACGTGCGCAATGCAGCGTTCGACGACGCGACCGTGCAGCAGCAACTCGCCGCGTTACGCGCGCAGTGCCGCGCGCGTCCGATGCGCGATCTGCTCACGCGCGGCTGCGTGCAGGACCCGATGCACGAAGCGGTGATCGGGCTCATCATCGATGCGATTCCGAGCGCGTATATCGGCGTGTCGAATCTGTTTCCGATGCTCGTGCTCAAGGCCACCGAGCTGAGTCTCGCGCACGGCAACACGCGTTTGTCGGGCTACGTATACGCCATTTTCGCGCTGCTGCTAGTGGGCAGCGCGCGCGATTTCGATCTCGCGCTGCAGTTCTCGGAACTCTCGCTGGAGGTCAACGAGCGCTATGGCGAGGCGCGTCTGAACGGCACGCTGCTGCATCTGCATGCGGATCACGTGCTGATCTGGCGGCGACCGTTTCGCACCGCGATTCCCGTGCTCAGCCGCGCGATGAGCCAGTGCGTGGAAGCCGGCGATTTCATCTACGCGGGCTATATTGCTTTCGAAGGGATCTGGCTCGCGTACGAGCGCGGCGAGCATCTGAGCGAAGTGATCGCGCTGGGCCGCGAGAATGCGCGCTTCGCGAACGAGCTGCGCAACAAGGCCATCTGCGTCACCATCGAACTCGAATTGATGTTCCTGCTGCGTTTGCAGGGCATCGAGCCGGGCGGCGCGGGCATTACGTCGACGCATCGCGAACTCGTCGAGAGCGTGCGCGAAGCGCAGTTCGGTTGCGGCATTGCGTTCGCCGCGATCATGGAGATGAAGGAAGACTTTCTGCACAACCGTTTCGCGACGGTGCTGGAGCGGGCCAAGGAGATCGAGCCGATGCTGGGCGCGGTCATGGCGATGCCGATCGAAGTCACGTATCACTTCATTCGCGCGCTGTCGATTCTGCGCGTGCTCGACGAGCGCGTGGAAGGCCTGACCGAAAGCGCGCAGGCCGATCTGGTCGGCTCGATGGATCGGCTCAAGGCATGGGCCGAAAGTTCGCCGGAAAACTACGGCAGCCGCCATGCGCTGGTGATGGCCGAATACGCGCGTCTGGTCGGCGATGTCGAGCAGGCCGGTCAGGCGTACGAGCACGCGATTGCGCTCGCGCGTGAGAACGGCCAGCCGCATTGCGAGGCGATCGCGCATGAGTTTTCCGCGCACTTCTATGCGCGGCGCGAATTGCGCTCGCTGGCGCAGGCGTGTCTGCGTTCGGCGCGCGACGCTTACGCGCGTTGGGGCGCCGACGCCAAGGTGCGCAATCTCGAACAGGCGTTCCAGCATCTGCGCGAACCGGCGGTCTCGGTGCGCGGCGCGGCGGCGCAGGTCGCGCCGCTCGGCACGGTCGACGTGGCGGCGATGGTGCAGCTTTCGCAGGCCGTATCGAGCGAGATCGATCTCGACAAACTCGTGCAGGCGTTCATGCGCATCGCCGTGCGCCATAGCGGCGCGCAGCGCGCATTGCTGATCCTCTGGTCGGGCGAGAGTTTTCGCATCGCGGCCGAAGCGGGTTTCGACAAAAGCGGCATCACGGTGCGTGCGAACGATCTCGGCCTGTGCGAAAGCGTGCTGCCGCTCACGGTGGTGCGCCATGTGATGCGCGTGCGCGAGAACGTCGTGATCGAAGACGGCGCGGAGCCGAACGACTTCCGCGACGACCGTTATCTGATCGCGGGACGCTGCCGTTCGCTGTTGTGCCTGCCGCTGTTGCGGCACGGCGAACTTGTCGGCGTGCTGTATATGGAAAACGGCATCACGCCTTATGTGTTCGATGTCGCGCGCGTGAATCTGATGAACATGCTGGCCTCGCAGGCGGCTATTTCGATCGAGAACGCGCGCCTCTATTCGGCGCTCAAGCGCGAGAATATCGAGCGACGTCACACCGAAGAACGGCTGCGGCGCAGCGAGGCGTTTCTGGAGGAAGGCCAGCGCATCAGCAAGACCGGCACGTGGATCTGGAACGCGACGACGGGCGAGATGCTGTGGTCGCGCGAGAACTACGAACTGTGGGGCGTGGAAGTGGCGTGCGCTAGTCCGACGCTCGAAATGTGTCTGGAGCGCGTACAGATCGAGGACCGGCTGCGTTTCAAGGAAGTATTTGCGAACGCGATCTGCGAAGACGGCATGCACAGTTTCGAATTTTCGACGGTGCAGGGCAACGGCGCGGTGCGTCGCTTGCAGGTGATTTTCCGGCCGTGGTCGAGCCGCGAAGGCGGCGAGGTTGGTGCGGGAATCGATACCGCCGATGCGGCGCACACGCCGGGCAACGGCGAAATCGCCGCGCGCGAATATATCGGCTCGACCACCGACGTGACCGAACGGCGCGCCTCCGAAGACGCGTTGCGGCGCAGCGAGATGTATCTCTCGGAAGCGCAGCGCCTGAGCAATATCGGCAGCGTGGGCTGGAACGTGGAGTCGCGCGACATGACGTGTTCCGCGCAGACCTGGCGCATTCTCGAAGTGAGCGAGCCGCGCCAGCCGCATATGGATTTCATGCTGGAGCGCATTCATCCCGACGATGTCGAGCAGGTCCGGCGCGCGTTGCGCGAGGCCGAGGCGCGCGCGTCGATCGTCGAAGTCGAATATCGCGTGTGCGTGGCGCGCGGCGCGATCAAGTATCTGCGCATGGTCGCGCGGCCGGTCGGCAACGCGCAGTCGAAGGCGGTCGAGTACGTGGGCGCGCTCGCGGACATGACCGAGATCCATCAGGCGCAGAACGCGTTGCTGCGCGCGCAGGCGGAACTCACACACGTGACGCGCGTGTCCACGCTCGGCGAGCTGACCGCCTCGATCGCGCACGATCTCAAGCAGCCGCTGATGGCGATCATCACGCACGGCGAGGCGGGCATGCGCTGGCTGAATCGCGCGGTGCCGTCGCTCGACGAGGCGCGCACGAATCTCGCGCGCATCGTCAGCGATGCGGATCGCGCGAGCGAAGTCATCAACCGGCTGCGCGCGCTGGTGCGCAAGGAGCGCTCGAATCGCGCCGCCATCGACATGACGCAGACGGTGGCGGAAGTGGTCGCGCTGGTGCGCCAGGAACTGGAGAAGAACGATATTCGTCTGCGCGTGGAGACGGGCAGCGAGCTGCCGAGAGTGGCCGCCGACAAGATCCAGATTCAGCAGGTCGTGATGAATCTCGTCTTCAACGGCATGCATTCGATCCTGCGTTCGGCGGGCGGCACGCGCGTGCTGCGGATTTCGGCGTGCCTGTCGGGCACGCACGCGGTGCGCGTGTCGGTCAGCGATTCGGGCACCGGCATTCCCGCCGATATCATCGACCGGCTGTTCGAGCCGTTCTTCACGACGAAGTCGGACGGCATGGGCCTCGGGCTCTCGATTTGCCGCTCGATCGTGGACGAGCATCGCGGCACGATCTGGGCTTTCAACAACGAAGACGCCGGCGCGACCTTCTGCTTCGAACTCTCGGCGCTCGAGGCCGCCGCGGTATGAGCCACGCCGACGCGAGCCTCCAGCAACTCGCCGACTATCAGGTCACGCTGCTGCGTGCGGGGCCGATTGCGCTGTATCGCGGCGTCGATCGCGAAGGCCGCCGCCTGCTGTTCGCGGTCGCGCAGGACGAGTTCGCGCAGCGCGCGCAGGTGGCGCAACTCGAGCACGAATATGCGTTGCGCGCGCGTCTGGCCGCGCCGTGGGCCGCGCGTCCGCTCGCGCAGTTGCGCGAGAACGGCCGCTTCGCGCTCGCGCTCG